>NZ_JAUCFJ010000002.1:4271098-4576176 GCF_030348505.1 Lysinibacillus sp. G4S2
GGCTTGGTTTTCGCACTCTATTTTCTTCCTGCAACCTCATATATCAAGTCATCAAAGAACTTCATATAGCTAGTTAATCAAAAGTTTTTGGCGAAATTTATCTCCCACCTACGTTAGGCTAACGCTCTTCACACGCTTGAGGAAGGAGAATTCTCTCGTTAAATTCGTTAAACGAATCTTAATAGCAAGTGCAGCACATATCTCTTAGAATAAAAAAGCTCATAACGACCTCCATACAAACATCTACTGGAGAAATCGTAATGAGCTATATTTATTGAATAAGCAAATTACAAAGTTACTTAACAGGCAAAACCACTATTAGGACGTGTTATGTTGATAAATTTACAAGTTGGGCGATAAATTCAATGAATCTCTCGATAAAACAAGTACAAATTTTATAATTTCCTTAACAAGAACAAATGCATGAAAGCGCTCTTTTACATCCGACAAGCGCTGGAGAGACCGAAACAAAAGTAAGCGATCCACCACTTTTGTCCGAGGGATCAAAGCGACCTTGATGATGCAAACGAGCGCTTTAGCCTACACGAAAACTATGGTCTTGGTTATCCACAATTAAAAATCTATAATTTCATTAATAATCAAAAAGCAGTAGATGTAAGTTACATCTACTGCTTTTTTAGTATGACCCGTACGGGATTCGAACCCGTGTTACCGCCGTGAAAGGGCGGTGTCTTAACCACTTGACCAACGGGCCAATGGCGGAGAAGGAGGGATTTGAACCTCGCGCCGGTTACCCGACCTACACCCTTAGCAGGGGCGCCTCTTCAGCCTCTTGAGTACTTCCCCAAATAAAAAATGGCTCCGAAGGCAGGACTCGAACCTGCGACAACCTGATTAACAGTCAGGTGCTACTACCAACTGAGCTACTTCGGAATAATGGTGGGCCTAAATGGACTCCGAACCATCGACCTCACGCTTATCAGGCGTGCGCTCTAACCAGCTGAGCTATAGGCCCTTGGAGCGGGTGATGAGAATCGAACTCACGACATCAGCTTGGAAGGCTGAGGTTTTACCATTAAACTACACCCGCAAATATGGTGGGTCAGGACGGAATCGAACCGCCGACACTTAGAGCTTCAATCTAATGCTCTACCAACTGAGCTACTGACCCATATTATCATGCTAAGCTTTCTACACTCTTTTGCTTCTCATGTATTTCTTTTAAAAATGGCGGTCCCGACCGGGATCGAACCGGCGATCTCCTGCGTGACAGGCAGGCATGTTAACCGCTACACCACGGGACCTTTTGGTTGCGGGGGCCGGATTTGAACCAACGACCTTCGGGTTATGAGCCCGACGAGCTACCACTGCTCCACCCCGCGTTAACAATATTCTTTTCGAGTTTTTTAAACACCATTTATAGAAATAAAACTGGAGGAGGTAGAGGGATTCGAACCCCGCGCGGTGTTACCCGCCTGTCGGTTTTCAAGACCGATCCCTTCAGCCAGACTTGGGTATACCTCCGTAACAATATATAAATGGTGGACCTTGCAGGACTCGAACCTGCGACCGGACGGTTATGAGCCGTCTGCTCTAACCAACTGAGCTAAAGGTCCTTTAAGATGGCGGCAGAGGGGATCGAACCCCGACCTTACGGGTATGAACCGTACGCTCTAGCCAGCCGAGCTACGCCGCCAGGATCTTTATACTGGTTATCTTTTGGTGGAGCCTAGCGGGATCGAACCGCTGACCTCCTGCGTGCAAGGCAGGCGCTCTCCCAGCTGAGCTAAGGCCCCAAAGAATGGTCGGAATGACAGGATTCGAACCTACGACCCCTTGGTCCCAAACCAAGTGCTCTACCAAGCTGAGCTACATTCCGATAAACAAATATTTATATGGCGCGCCCGACAGGAGTCGAACCCATAACCTTCTGATCCGTAGTCAGACGCTCTATCCAATTGAGCTACGGGCGCTAATTATTAAAAAATGGTGCCGAGGGCCGGAATCGAACCGGCACGGTAGTCACCTACCGCAGGATTTTAAGTCCTGTGCGTCTGCCAGTTCCGCCACCCCGGCACATTTGGAGCGGAAGACGAGGTTCGAACTCGCGACCCCACCTTGGCAAGGTGGTGTTCTACCACTGAACTACTTCCGCATGTGCATAAGATTTATTTATCCTGGCAATTATGAAATTCTGAAAAATGGTGCGGGTGAAGGAGTCGAACCCCCACGCCTTGCGGCGCTAGATCCTAAGTCTAGTGCGTCTGCCAATTCCGCCACACCCGCATATTTTGTTGGCAATTTAAATGGTGAGCCATGAAGGACTCGAACCTTCGACCCTCTGATTAAAAGTCAGATGCTTCTACCAACTGAGCTAATGGCTCAAAACTATGGTGCCGGCTATAGGAATCGAACCCACGACCTACTGATTACAAGTCAGTTGCTCTACCTGCTGAGCTAAACCGGCAAATGGTGGAGGATGACGGGCTCGAACCGCCGACCCCTGCTTGTAAGGCAGGTGCTCTCCCAGCTGAGCTAATCCTCCTGGGTATAATGCCTAGCGACGTCCTACTCTCACAGGGGAAGCCCCCAACTACCATCGGCGCTAAAGAGCTTAACTTCCGTGTTCGGTATGGGAACGGGTGTGACCTCTTTGCCATCATCACTAGACTATTGTCGACCTTCAATACACGGCGTATTACTGCATCAGCTTCTCTCGCTTAATCGGTCACGTACGGAGGTACGCTCTCTCATTCACTCGTTTGCTTCCTTGTACTACTCGTATCTTGAAACTCTTATGTATTTCGTTTTGAAGTTTATTACCTGTCCTTCAAGACAAGAATTATTGTATAACGTTTTTTCGCATTGTGCAATGCTTTTTTATAAAAAAAAGAAATTATTACTTTTTAGAGAGATTTTTAGTTATATAAGAGAAATTATCACTCTGCTAATCATTATAACACAATTGTTTAATTTAAAGAAAACAATTAATTTATCATATTAAATTATAGGTTTTCATCTCTATTCTCAATCTTCTTTAAGAGCCTTAAACTTACTTTTCAGGTGAAAGAACATTCACTATCTTTCACCTGAAAAACATTAAATGATAGAAAGCTCCATTTGTAATCGATCAATTTCCTCAAATGTTGTTGCTGGTCCAAAAGAAATTCTAAAAAATTGACGAGCTGCTTCCATAGAATAGCCCATTGATAAAATCGCCTTCGTACCAGATTCACTATGAATATCACAGGCACTCCCTGTAGAGATACAGATCCCTGCTTCATTTAATTTTAATAAAACATATTGCCCCTCTACCCTTTTCATCAATACACCACAAATATTGGGCAATTGCTCCTTACACTCAATTATTTGGCATGTCTCTGGTAAATTTCTCTTAAAATATTGACGTAAAGCTTCATAATGCTGACGCTCATATTGATATTCTTCAATCGCCGTAGCAAAAGCGACAATTGATGGGGTATCTAAGGTTCCTCCCCTTAGCCCACGCTCATGTGTCAAACCTGGTGCTAATGCAGGAACTCGTAGCTTCGGATTAATATAAATAGCTCCACAACCTTTTGGTCCACCTATTTTATGAGCTGAAACAGTCAGAGCATCCACTTGCTGTTTTAACGGAAGCTTACAAAAAGACTGAACACAATCGACATGCAAGAAAACATTTGATTGTTTTGCAATCTCTGCAATATTTTCTATAGGTTGAATAGAGCCTATCTCTGAATTTACATGTTGGATCGTGATTAAAGCCGTATCTTCTTGTATGGCTTCTCGTAATTGCTCCACATGAATACAACCATCTTGCTGTAAAGGTAACTTCGTGACCACAAAACCCATTTTTTCAAGCGTATTTAACGCAGCATGTACGGATGTGTGTTCAGCTTGTGATGAAATAATGTGCTTCCCTTTATTGGAAGTCAAAGCTAACGACAAAATAGAAATTAAATTGCCCTCAGTGCCGCTTCCAGTAAAGATTACGCCATCACTGTTTACTCCAAGAGATCTCGCTACAACAGTTCTTGCCTGTTCAACAAAATAATGAGCTTGCCATCCTAAATCATGCAAGCTTGCACTATTCGCATAATACCGTTCTGCTATCTCACAATATGCTTTAAGAACTTTGGGAACCATTGGAGATGTTGCAGCATAATCCAGATAAATCATCTTATTCTTCCTTTCTGTATCATCAAGTCTTGTGTTCTCTTTTATTTTATGTAAAGATAAGTGTCAAGACAACTGTAAAGATTTTTAAGCGTAGGTGTAATGACAGATGCACTTATTATAGGTAGCGGGATCGCTGCCGTTACAAGTCAAGAAGATCATCCAAGGTTTCACTCTGTTGATACATTGACTGCTGGTAAATATCATCATGAAAGATTCGAATGTTGAAATACAAAACTGCACAGAAATAAAGAATTACGTTCGGACAAAAAATGGCCCATACATTATCCAAACTGGTTAAAAGCAAAATAATTTCTTCATTGCTGACAAAACTTACGATCAAACAATGATGCACACTTAAGCATTGTCCGAAATTCTATCGATATGCAACAACTCGCACAACAATTACCATCAATGCAAACACTTCTTCATGTTGATTTAGATAGCTTGAATCAATATGAACTTTGAACTTTACATGATGCATACTGTTGCTACAGTAATTGCATGTGCAGCCATTAAACAAGCAGAAACTCGCAGCGGAGCTTTTATTCGCACAAATGAATTACAAAATTAGGCGTGTTGATTAGGAAAAAATAGATTTATTGTTGATTGTAGCGTAGGGTTACTCGACTCCCGCGGGAAAGCGAGACAGACGAGACCCTGCACGGAGCGGAGGAAGCGGCTCGACGCTCGCCCGCAGGAAGCCTTGCTCTGTACGAAAGCGTAGCGTCAGCGACAAAGCGAGTAGCCCGTAGCGGAAATCAGCCTCTTCAAATGTATAAAAATGGTTAATCAACACACCTGTTACAAAATTTTAAACAGAAGGTAAACCGCTGGATCATTTTTCAACCAGGACAGATGAAAGTGAGGAATTCATTATATGAATATCATCAAGCTCGAGGAAATGCTCAAGCAATTTTTTAATGAAGATATAGGAGATGGGGATTTATCAAGTGAATTTATATTTTCTGCTGAACAGCAGGGATCTTTTTCTTTTTATGCGAAAGAAAGCGGCATTTTTTGTGGAGCCCTCATCATTGAGCATGGATTTCTTTTACTTGATCGATCGATGGATATTACTCTTTATAGAAAAGATGGTGAAAAAGTAAATACTGGTGATGTTCTCGCTGTTATTCAAGGACCTCTTCAAAAGTTATTAATGGGTGAACGGGTAATTTTGAATCTTACTCAGCGTATGTCTGCTATCGCTACAGCTACAAATTTAGCGGTGCGTGAAACAGCAGGTACGAATGCGAAAATATGCGATACTCGCAAAACAATGCCTGGCATGCGTATGTTAGATAAATATGCTGTTAGAATCGGTGGTGCCTACAACCATCGCAATGGTTTATACGATGCGATAATGCTAAAGGATAATCATATTGCGTTTACAGGTAGTATTACTAAGGCAGTACAGGCTGCCCGAGAGAAAATCGGTCACACCATAAAAATCGAAGTGGAAATCGAAACAAAGGCCCAGCTAGATGAAGCAATTGTAGCTGGCGCAGACATTATTATGTTTGATAATCGCAGCCCTGAAGAAATACGTGAATGGCTTCCTGCTGTTCCCCCGCATATCGCTACAGAAGCTTCAGGAGGCATTACGCTTCATAACTTAAACACCTATGCTAAAACAGGCATTCAATGGATTTCTCTTGGAGCTTTAACACATTCAGTAATAGCCTTTGATATTAGTGCACTTGTACAAACGAAAGGAGTTAATTCTCTTGTCCATCACTAGTTTATTACAACAAACGTCACTACTACCAGATCATTATCGTGCATTATCTAAAAACGAAATGGAATCTCGTATTAAAGCTATAAAAAAGAAATTAGGCAGTACACTCTTCATCCCGGGCCATCATTATCAAAAAGATGAAGTAATTCAATTTGCAGATGTAACAGGAGATTCTTTGCAGCTTGCTCAATTATCAGCTACTAACAAGGAAGCTAAACATATAGTATTTTGTGGTGTACATTTTATGGCGGAAACAGCTGATATGCTTACATCTGAACAGCAGCATGTTTACTTACCTGATATGCGAGCAGGCTGTTCAATGGCCGATATGGCAGACATTTACCAAACAGAACACGCATGGCCAATTTTACAACAACTTTTTGGCGATACCATTATCCCGCTAACATATGTCAATTCTACTGCTGCCATTAAAGCATTTACGGGTAGACATGGAGGAGCCTGTGTGACATCATCCAATGCAAAAGAAATGGTGAGATGGGCATTTACACAAAAACAACGTATTTTCTTTTTACCAGATCAACATTTAGGTAGAAATACTGCGTATGATTTAGGAATACCGCTAGAAAATATGGCCGTCTGGAATCCTCAAACAAATATGCTCGAGACAGATCAGTCCCCAGAAAACATACAAGTCATCTTATGGAAGGGACACTGCTCTGTACACGAAGGCTTTACCGTTCAGCATACGGAGATTGTACGTAAAACTCATCCAAACATGCGCATCATTGTTCATCCTGAATGTAATCGCGAGGTTGTTGCTGCTGCAGATGATGCAGGTTCTACAAAATACATTATTGATACGATTAATAAGGCACCAAGTGGTTCTGCTTGGGCGATTGGCACAGAAATGAATCTCGTTAATCGTATTATCAAGCAGCACCCCGATAAGCAGATTATATCCTTAAATGAGAACTTTTGCCCTTGTCTTACGATGAACCGAATCGATTTACCTCATTTACTTTGGTGCCTTGAAAGTATCGAACAAGGGCAACCACATAATCGTATTCAAGTAGAAGCTCATGCCGCTGAAGAAGCACGTAGTTCACTTGAAAGAATGCTATTACGACCAAAAGAGGCTGGGACAAAACCTCACTAAAAAGTAAATATAGTAAGAAGCCCGAAAAATTTTACGAACAGTAAAGTTTTCCGGGCTTTGTATTTGAACATATAAATTTTGATAAAAAGAAAGGACACCCTCTGATAAAATTAAAGTAACCAAACCATAACCAATCAGAAAGAAGTGTCCTTATGCTTAAAAATTATAATATGCATCAAGTTGTTTTACGCTAAATTTAGAAATAAAACTTCAAGAAAATGATATCGCTACGCCATCAATGATTTAGTGGAAAGTATTCCAAATGAAGCATTCGATTCATTTCTTCGAAACACGGGTTGCCCAGCTTATCACCCGCGAAAAGGTACAAAACCTTCTAAAATGCCGAGAATCTCGTAATAGAGGAAAACAGATTAAAAAGAGAGGTATATCTTACGAACGGTTTGTATTGCTACTGCTATTGATAGACAGGGTAATCTAATTATGGAGTTATTATGTAGAGGTAGAATGACACACCAAGAATTAGAAAGACTCTATGACGGTCGTGTAGGGGGTAACTCTATCTTTTGTACTGATAGTCATAAGAGTTATGTTCAGTTTGCCAAGATTTTTCATTGGAACATAAGCGTATACAAAGAGGAAAACGTAAAGAAGGAATTTACCATATTCAACACATTAATGCTGTACACAGCAAATTAAAAAAGTGGATGAATAAGTTTAATGGTGTTGCAACTAAATATATCAGCAATTATTTGTATTGGTTTAAATGGCTATAATTATTTGAAACTGACAAAGAAGTTGTTAAAATCAAGAACTTTATGGTTCAATGCAATGTAGCCCATGCTTATACAAGAGTAACAATATTTATTTAGGTATATACATTTGTAATATTAGGAATAACGAATTATTTATATTTCATGGAGGAAAATTTCAATGATAAAAAGTAATTTTAAAATAGAAAATATTCCAGCGATTTTATGGGGTGACAAATCAGATAAGTTATTTGTGGTAGTGCATGGTAACATGTCAAATAAGGCAGATGACTCGATTATTGTATTTGCAGAAGAAGCAACAGCAGTAGGTTATCAAGTGCTTAGTTTTGATTTACCTCAACATGGTGACCGTAAGGATGATACTTATCTTTGCAAAGTTCAAAACTGTGTTCAAGACCTTAATACAATTATGATCTATGCAAAATCGTTATCAAATAATATAAGCATTTTTGCTTGTAGCATGGGAGTATATTTTAGCCTATTAGAATATAGCCATGAGCCGTTGAAGCAGTGTTTGTTTCTCTCTCCTGTGGTAAATATGGAACGTATCATAAATAATATGATGACATGGTTTAACGTAAGTGAGAGTAGACTAAAAATAGAGAAAGAAATTTCTACACCTATTGGACAAACTCTCTATTGGGACTACTACTGTTATGTGAAAGAACATCCTATTGTTGCTTGGAATAATCCAACTTCAATTCTCTATGGTTCAGAAGATAACTTATGTGAGTTTGACGTTGTATCTGAATTTAATAAACGTTTTAACTGTAATTTGCAAGTAATGGAGAACACTATTTCCATTCTGAGGAACAGTTGCAGTATTTCAGACAATGGCTGAAAAAACATATATACGTTAAATGATAATAAAAAATGATTGATGTATAATCTTCTTTAAAAGCGCATTAAGGGAAGTCAAAATGGCTTCCCTTAAAAGTTATATAATTTCAACATTGTTTTAAAACATCACCTTTCCTTTAATATCAGCTAGTTATATCCCAGACTCTTTTCGTTTTAGTTGATGGACGTTTTTTCAAAGATACATAGTACCAGTTGCTATTTTTATATTTCTCTATTTCTAAAAAGTTATCTTTCTACACAAAAAAGACAGTAGATGTAAGTTACATCTACTGTCTTTTTTAGTATGACCCGTACGGGATTCGAACCCGTGTTACCGCCGTGAAAGGGCGGTGTCTTAACCACTTGACCAACGGGCCAATGGCGGAGAAGGAGGGATTTGAACCCTCGCGCCGGTTACCCGACCTACACCCTTAGCAGGGGCGCCTCTTCAGCCTCTTGAGTACTTCCCCAAATAAAAAATGGCTCCGAAGGCAGGACTCGAACCTGCGACAACCTGATTAACAGTCAGGTGCTACTACCAACTGAGCTACTTCGGAATAATGGTGGGCCTAAATGGACTCGAACCATCGACCTCACGCTTATCAGGCGTGCGCTCTAACCAGCTGAGCTATAGGCCCTTGGAGCGGGTGATGAGAATCGAACTCACGACATCAGCTTGGAAGGCTGAGGTTTTACCATTAAACTACACCCGCAAATATGGTGGGTCAGGACGGAATCGAACCGCCGACACTTAGAGCTTCAATCTAATGCTCTACCAACTGAGCTACTGACCCATATTATCATGCTAAGCTTTCTTTACTCTTTTGCTTCTCATGTATTTCTTTTTAAAAAAATGGCGGTCCCGACCGGGATCGAACCGGCGATCTCCTGCGTGACAGGCAGGCATGTTAACCGCTACACCACGGGACCATTTGGTTGCGGGGGCCGGATTTGAACCAACGACCTTCGGGTTATGAGCCCGACGAGCTACCACTGCTCCACCCCGCGTTAACAATATTCTTTTCAAGTCTTTAAACACCATTTATAGAAATAAAACTGGAGGAGGTAGAGGGATTCGAACCCCCGCGCGGTGTTACCCGCCTGTCGGTTTTCAAGACCGATCCCTTCAGCCAGACTTGGGTATACCTCCGTGACAATATATAAATGGTGGACCTTGCAGGACTCGAACCTGCGACCGGACGGTTATGAGCCGTCTGCTCTAACCAACTGAGCTAAAGGTCCTTTAAGATGGCGGCAGAGGGGATCGAACCCCCGACCTTACGGGTATGAACCGTACGCTCTAGCCAGCTGAGCTACGCCGCCAGGATCTTTATACTGGTTATCTTTTTGGTGGAGCCTAGCGGGATCGAACCGCTGACCTCCTGCGTGCAAGGCAGGCGCTCTCCCAGCTGAGCTAAGGCCCCAAAGAATGGTCGGAATGACAGGATTCGAACCTACGACCCCTTGGTCCCAAACCAAGTGCTCTACCAAGCTGAGCTACATTCCGATAAACAAATATTTATATGGCGCGCCCGACAGGAGTCGAACCCATAACCTTCTGATCCGTAGTCAGACGCTCTATCCAATTGAGCTACGGGCGCTAATTATTAAAAAAATGGTGCCGAGGGCCGGAATCGAACCGGCACGGTAGTCACCTACCGCAGGATTTTAAGTCCTGTGCGTCTGCCAGTTCCGCCACCCCGGCACATTTGGAGCGGAAGACGAGGTTCGAACTCGCGACCCCCACCTTGGCAAGGTGGTGTTCTACCACTGAACTACTTCCGCATGTGCATAAGATTTATTTATCCTGGCAATTATGAAATTCTGAAAAAATGGTGCGGGTGAAGGGAGTCGAACCCCCACGCCTTGCGGCGCTAGATCCTAAGTCTAGTGCGTCTGCCAATTCCGCCACACCCGCATATTTTGTTGGCAATTTAAATGGTGAGCCATGAAGGACTCGAACCTTCGACCCTCTGATTAAAAGTCAGATGCTCTACCAACTGAGCTAATGGCTCAAAACTATGGTGCCGGCTATAGGAATCGAACCCACGACCTACTGATTACAAGTCAGTTGCTCTACCTGCTGAGCTAAACCGGCAAATGGTGGAGGATGACGGGCTCGAACCGCCGACCCCCTGCTTGTAAGGCAGGTGCTCTCCCAGCTGAGCTAATCCTCCTGGGTATAATGCCTAGCGACGTCCTACTCTCACAGGGGGAAGCCCCCAACTACCATCGGCGCTAAAGAGCTTAACTTCCGTGTTCGGTATGGGAACGGGTGTGACCTCTTTGCCATCATCACTAGACTATTTTAAAGACAAGATTTATTATAACATATTTTCGTTATAATCGCAAGCTTTTTTTAAAACTTTCTTGTTCTTTCAAAACTGGATAAACGGTGCATTGAATGTTTCAAACATTGTGGTTAAGTCCTCGATCGATTAGTATTCGTCAGCTCCATGTGTCACCACACTTCCACCTCGAACCTATCTACCTCATCGTCTTTGAGGGATCTTACTTACTTGCGTAATGGGAAATCTCATCTTGAGGGGGGCTTCATGCTTAGATGCTTTCAGCACTTATCCCGTCCACACATAGCTACCCAGCGATGCCTTTGGCAAGACAACTGGTACACCAGCGGTGTGTCCATCCCGGTCCTCTCGTACTAAGGACAGCTCCTCTCAAATTTCCTACGCCCACGACGGATAGGGACCGAACTGTCTCACGACGTTCTGAACCCAGCTCGCGTACCGCTTTAATGGGCGAACAGCCCAACCCTTGGGACCGACTACAGCCCCAGGATGCGATGAGCCGACATCGAGGTGCCAAACCTCCCCGTCGATGTGGACTCTTGGGGGAGATAAGCCTGTTATCCCCGGGGTAGCTTTTATCCGTTGAGCGATGGCCCTTCCATGCGGAACCACCGGATCACTAAGCCCGTCTTTCGACCCTGCTCGACTTGTAGGTCTCGCAGTCAAGCTCCCTTGTGCCTTTACACTCTACGAATGATTTCCAACCATTCTGAGGGAACCTTTGGGCGCCTCCGTTACCTTTTAGGAGGCGACCGCCCCAGTCAAACTGTCCGCCTGACACTGTCTCCTACCCCGCTAAGGGGCATGGGTTAGAATTTCAATACAACCAGGGTAGTATCCCACCGACGCCTCCTTCGAAGCTGGCGCTCCGAGATCTCTGGCTCCTACCTATCCTGTACAAGTTGTACCAAAATTCAATATCAGGCTACAGTAAAGCTCCACGGGGTCTTTCCGTCCTGTCGCGGGTAACCTGCATCTTCACAGGTACTATAATTTCACCGAGTCTCTCGTTGAGACAGTGCCCAGATCGTTACGCCTTTCGTGCGGGTCGGAACTTACCCGACAAGGAATTTCGCTACCTTAGGACCGTTATAGTTACGGCCGCCGTTTACTGGGGCTTCAATTCGCAGCTTCGCTTGCGCTAACCACTCCTCTTAACCTTCCAGCACCGGGCAGGCGTCAGCCCCTATACGTCACCTTACGGTTTTGCAGAGACCTGTGTTTTTGCTAAACAGTCGCCTGGGCCTATTCACTGCGGCTCTCATGCGCTTGCACGCTCAAGAGCACCCCTTCTCCCGAAGTTACGGGGTCATTTTGCCGAGTTCCTTAACGAGAGTTCTCTCGCACACCTTAGGATTCTCTCCTCGACTACCTGTGTCGGTTTGCGGTACGGGCACCTCTCACCTCGATAGAGGCTTTTCTTGGCAGTGTGAAATCAGGAACTTCGTCCATACGGACTCGCCATCACAGCTCAACGTTACAGTGTGCGGATTTGCCTACACACACGCCTTACTGCTTGGACGCGCACAACCAACGGCGCGCTTACCCTATCCTACTGCGTCCCCCCATTTCTCAAACGGTGAGGAGGTGGTACAGGAATATCAACCTGTTGTCCATCGCCTACGCCTATCGGCCTCGGCTTAGGTCCCGACTAACCCTGAGCGGACGAGCCTTCCTCAGGAAACCTTAGTCATACGGTGGACGGGATTCTCACCCGTCTTTCGCTACTCATACCGGCATTCTCACTTCTAAGCGCTCCACCAGTCCTTCCGATCTGACTTCAACGCACTTAGAACGCTCTCCTACCACTGACATCATAGATGTCAATCCACAGCTTCGGTGAATCGTTTAGCCCCGATACATTTTCGGCGCAGCGTCACTCGACCAGTGAGCTATTACGCACTCTTTAAATGATGGCTGCTTCTAAGCCAACATCCTGGTTGTCTGTGCAACGCCACATCCTTTTCCACTTAACGATTACTTTGGGACCTTAGCTGGTGGTCTGGGCTGTTTCCCTTTTGACTACGGATCTTATCACTCGCAGTCTGACTCCCGTGTATAAATATCTGGCATTCGGAGTTTGTCTGAATTCGGTAAACCGGGATGGCCCCCTAGTCCAAACAGTGCTCTACCTCCAGTATTCTCATCACGAGGCTAGCCCTAAAGCTATTTCGGAGAGAACCAGCTATCTCCAAGTTCGATTGGAATTTCTCCGCTACCCACACCTCATCCCCGCACTTTTCAACGTGCGTGGGTTCGGGCCTCCAGTAAGTGTTACCTCACCTTCACCCTGGACATGGGTAGATCACCTGGTTTCGGGTCTACGACCACGTACTAATTCGCCCTATTCAGACTCGCTTTCGCTGCGGCTCCGCCTTCTAAAGCTTAACCTCGCACGTAATCGTAACTCGCCGGTTCATTCTACAAAAGGCACGCTATCACCCATTAACGGGCTCTAACTACTTGTAGGCACACGGTTTCAGGATCTCTTTCACTCCCCTTCCGGGGTGCTTTTCACCTTTCCCTCACGGTACTGGTTCACTATCGGTCACTAGGTAGTATTTAGCCTTGGGAGATGGTCCTCCCGGATTCCGACGGAATTTCACGTGTTCCGCCGTACTCAGGATCCACTCAGGAGAGAACGAACTTTCGACTACAGGGCTTTTACCTGCTCTGGCGGACCTTTCCAAGTCGCTTCATCTAACTCGCTCTTTTGTAACTCCGTATAGAGTGTCCTACAACCCCAAGAGGCAAGCCTCTTGGTTTGGGCTCTTCCCGTTTCGCTCGCCGCTACTCAGGGAATCGATTTTTCTTTCTCTTCCTCCAGGTACTTAGATGTTTCAGTTCCCTGGGTCTGCCTTCAAGACGCTATGAATTCACGTCAAGATACTACGCGATTAAACGTAGTGGGTTCCCCCATTCGGAAATCTCCGGATCAAAGCTCACTTACAGCTCCCCGAAGCATATCGGTGTTAGTGCCGTCCTTCTTCGGCTCCTAGTGCCAAGGCATTCGCCGTGCGCCCTTAATAACTTAACCAAGTTATTAAGCCTATAAAAAAACTTAAAAAATTAATGTGTTTGTTACAATTTCAATGTCGTTTTATCCAGTTTTCAAAGAACAAGTTTTGAAGTGTTTCATTCGTAAGAATGAACCTTCAAAACTGAACGCAAAACGTAATCTTACAAACCCTAGGTTTGTATTCCGAAAATATCCTTAGAAAGGAGGTGATCCAGCCGCACCTTCCGATACGGCTACCTTGTTACGACTTCACCCCAATCATCTATCCCACCTTCGGCGGCTGGCTCCAAAAGGTTACCCCACCGACTTCGGGTGTTACAAACTCTCGTGGTGTGACGGGCGGTGTGTACAAGGCCCGGGAACGTATTCACCGCGGCATGCTGATCCGCGATTACTAGCGATTCCGGCTTCATGTAGGCGAGTTGCAGCCTACAATCCGAACTGAGAACGACTTTATCGGATTAGCTCCCTCTCGCGAGTTGGCAACCGTTTGTATCGTCCATTGTAGCACGTGTGTAGCCCAGGTCATAAGGGGCATGATGATTTGACGTCATCCCCACCTTCCTCCGGTTTGTCACCGGCAGTCACCTTAGAGTGCCCAACTAAATGATGGCAACTAAGATCAAGGGTTGCGCTCGTTGCGGGACTTAACCCAACATCTCACGACACGAGCTGACGACAACCATGCACCACCTGTCACCGTTGTCCCCGAAGGGAAAACCATATCTCTACAGTGGTCAACGGGATGTCAAGACCTGGTAAGGTTCTTCGCGTTGCTTCGAATTAAACCACATGCTCCACCGCTTGTGCGGGCCCCCGTCAATTCCTTTGAGTTTCAGTCTTGCGACCGTACTCCCCAGGCGGAGTGCTTAATGCGTTAGCTGCAGCACTAAGGGGCGGAAACCCCCTAACACTTAGCACTCATCGTTTACGGCGTGGACTACCAGGGTATCTAATCCTGTTTGCTCCCCACGCTTTCGCGCCTCAGCGTCAGTTACAGACCAGAAAGTCGCCTTCGCCACTGGTGTTCCTCCAAATCTCTACGCATTTCACCGCTACACTTGGAATTCCACTTTCCTCTTCTGCACTCAAGTCCCCCAGTTTCCAATGACCCTCCACGGTTGAGCCGTGGGCTTTCACATCAGACTTAAAGGACCGCCTGCGCGCGCTTTACGCCCAATAATTCCGGACAACGCTTGCCACCTACGTATTACCGCGGCTGCTGGCACGTAGTTAGCCGTGGCTTTCTAATAAGGTACCGTCAAGGTACAGCCAGTTACTACTGTACTTGTTCTTCCCTTACAACAGAGTTTTACGATCCGAAAACCTTCTTCACTCACGCGGCGTTGCTCCATCAGGCTTTCGCCCATTGTGGAAGATTCCCTACTGCTGCCTCCCGTAGGAGTCTGGGCCGTGTCTCAGTCCCAGTGTGGCCGATCACCCTCTCAGGTCGGCTACGCATCGTCGCCTTGGTGAGCCGTTACCTCACCAACTAGCTAATGCGCCGCGGGCCCATCTTATAGCGACAGCCGAAACCGTCTTTCAGTGTTTCACCATGAGGTAAAACAGATTATTCGGTATTAGCCCCGGTTTCCCGGAGTTATCCCAAACTATAAGGTAGGTTGCCCACGTGTTACTCACCCGTCCGCCGCTAACGTCAAAGGAGCAAGCTCCTTCTCTGTTCGCTCGACTTGCATGTATTAGGCACGCCGCCAGCGTTCGTCCTGAGCCAGGATCAAACTCTCCATAAAAAGAAATTTGATTAGCTCAAATTGTTTTGCTGGCATCATGTTTGATGTCCAAAATTTTGTTTCGTTCACCAACTCAAGGTCAGCTACTAAAAACTTTATTGATTACGTTTTGCTTGTTCAGTTTTCAAGGTTCATGTTTGTTGCTGTTTGTTTTCAGCGACTTTATTATCATAACTTGTATTCAACAAGAAGTCAACAACTTTTTTCAAAATCTTTTTTATCAAGTCGTCCTTCTTGTTAAGGACAAGTAATAATATATAATATACAATTTTAAAAATCAAGCTTTTTTAGAAAAAAACTTAAAAAACTTTTTCTCTTCGACTACAAACAATAGAATTCCTACTATAACAATTAAACCACCAATAACTTCTGACTACTCCCACAGCTAAAGCAGCGGGGTTCTTATATACTTAAAAGAAGCGTTACAAAGCTCTCCACAGATGGTGTTGCCATGTTCTGTGTACAACATCTTTGATTTATCTTCTGTTCTATAAGACTTTCTTATTTACACAACCGATGTTGTGTTGGCAATAAGTTTTAACGAAGGCAGGTAGCTCTACCTACGGAGGAATACCCCTTACTTGATTTGTTTGATACCCATGCTAAGAGGGAATGCTTTCTTTACTTGTTTCAAGTCTTCTATATGTTGATTGTGTAACTCTAAAAAGGTAGTAAACGTTTTATTGCATAAGTCTCGATTAGTTTGTTGTAAATTTGGTTCACTATTCATCAGTAAAAACGCACTATATAAATCTCGTTGTACAAGATGACTTCCAATTTGACTCCAACGTTGATGGAGTTTTTTCTTTTCATAACGATCCGTCACATGGTTATACTGACTGGCTCTAAAGGTGATCGTATTTACTTTCTGTATCGTTTGCTTTGTGTAACCTAATTTTTGATGGATGATTTCCACTAGCATCGCAGGGGCATGATTCCCAATGCTTTTTCCAAAACGCTTTTTGGATTGGATTTTACCCTTTATATTTGTTTTGGTTTCTTTTGTACGCTTTGCTAATCCTTTAAAATGCATGGTTTCGATGTACACTTCATCGCCAAGAGACAAGATTTTATTGGCTAACGCACCATGTTGTTCTTTGATGTAGGAAGCTTTCATTCTATATAATTCTTTTATTTGTTTTTTTGTTTTTTGATAGTTTTTACTATAGGTCCAACGGAGTTTGACGCCATGTTTGATCGTACCATCCTTGTTGAAATTGTTAGGATTTGTACTTCTACGACTTCTATCCAATTTGCGTAATAAACGTCTTTTTTGCTTCTCCAATAAAGGTACTTCTGGTGCAAGTTGTTGGATGAAAACGGTTTCTTCTGAAACAACCGCAATGGTAGAAGGACCGATGTCAATACCTACTCGTTTTTGTTTTTGATAGGCATGTCGAAAGGCTCCTGTAGATGGAATTCTCTTTGCAGGAGGAACCCCATCTATCACGAGTTGTACGTAAAAAGTATGTACTCCACGAATCACTTTTTTGACTAGACGACAATAATTAATGGAATGAAGAGCAAGGGATTCTTTTACAAACAAATCTTGTTTGCGAATACGAACAGGAAGGGTTAATCCATTCCAATAGACACTATTCTCTTTAAATCGAATGCCCGCTTTATTAGATTTCCCTTCTACAGAATGAAGCATTCCGTAACGTTTAAAGTGTGCTTTGCTCCCTTTAAATAGAACATCCTGAACCGCTTTCCAAACAGTAGAGGCGATTTTCTGAGAAGTATTGCTATCTATATGTTTTTTATAGTTATGTTGATGCTTTTAATATACGCATGCAGTTGATTTTCACTTAATCCAAAAGATTGACGAATGTTATTTAATTCTTTTGCGGTCTGCTTCAATTCTTTTGTATCATTAGATTTTTTCGCTTTTTGGTAGCAACGTAATTGTTTTCGATAGTGTTTTGATTCCTGCATTAAAGTATATTGTTTTACTGCATAAGACAAAGTCGTATTATAGAGTGTACGGGCAATCTCAAAACGTTTTAATAAGATATCCTTTTGCCATGTATCTATAAGTAACTTAAGTTCTATAATAAAACAATCCTTTTTCGATTTCGTCATTACCCGTCACTCCTTTATTTTTTGATTATTCACAATATACAACGAAAACGTATGTTCTGTAAAGAAAAAAGCACTTCATTCCTCCCACCTCTGAAGAAGTGGGCTTCCTGAAGCTCAATTCTGTGACCAAATAAATTAGGCACTATCGCTAATAAAATAAACCATATCCAGTCCATAATAGAATAAGGCCCGAAAGATTCACCTTTAATAAGAACATAGAAAAATAACGTAATTGTACTAACAACATAAACAATCATCGTGTAAGTCACAAGAGATAACCTTTTACGTACATCCTGTCCAAATAAAAAGTAAGCTGTAACGAGTGCGCACGCAATAAGAGCAAGCATATCTCCATAAAATGCAGTTCCACTAAGTTTAAAATCTCCCCAACTAATTAAAACACATCCGATTATCGCAATTGCTCCTGCAATAATAGTTTTTACAGTAATCTCTTCTTTAAAGAAAAAATATGTACCTATAAATGCAAACAGTGGCTGAAGGGCCACCAAAACTGTAGAACTTGCTACAGAAGTGTAATTGAGTGATTCAAACCACATTATAAAATGAAAGGCTAAAAATATCCCTGCAATTGAAGAAAAAAGCCAATCACGTATTCTTAATTGTTTGATCTCATTAGTGTATTTCCAAAAAAACAGAGGAGCCATTATTAAGACTGAAAACAACATGCGGTAAAACGCAATAACCCCTGCTTCTGCATTTGCTAATTTTAGATACAGAAACAACACCAATAAAAATAGGGATGTATGGATGAATTTTTGGTTTCTCCATAAAATCCAACCTCCATTTAACTTATTTTTAGCGAAAGTTTGGGTACCCGCTGAACACTCACTTAAATCCACATTTATCTCACTACCTATATAGGTGGGTGACTTTTGCCTGAAAGAAGATCGATTATGCCTCGGCATAATTGCGTCTGGACACTCGCTGAAAGAAGTAAAAAAATACTTATACATCATTACTATCGTGATGTACAATACAAAAAAGTAATGCACATATAATAATGACACCTTGCATATCTCTTAGCAATACGAAATATCTGTGGAGGGTTGCTTATGGAAAACTTGTTTGGAAATATGATTACATATGAAGTTGGCATAAAATTAGTTATTGCAGCCACATTAAGTTTAGTAATCGGCATTGAAAGGGAATTAAAAAAGAAACCCGTAGGATTAAAAACGAGCTTAGTCATTGCTACATTTAGCTGTTTACTAACTATCATTTCGATAGAAACCGCCTATTCAACACCCCCAAGGTCTGATATCAATATTACCATGGACCCTCTTCGCTTAGCTGCCCAAGTTGTTAGTGGAATTGGATTTCTTGGAGCAGGTGTTATTTTAAGACGTGGAAATGATAGTATCTCAGGTTTAACAACAGCTGCAATGATTTGGGGAGCAGCTGGGATAGGAATTGCAGTTGGCGCAGGATTTTATATGGATGCTACATTAGCTGTTATTATCATTGTCTTCGGAATTGAGGTTTTATCGCCTTTCCTAATGAAAATAGGACCAAAACGGATTCGTATGCGGGAAATATCATTGAAAGTTCAGATTAACGATGATAAAAACAGTGAATCCTTTCTGCAATTTCTAAAGGAGAACAATATCATTATCGAAAACATCCGCATTCAAGATGTGCCAAATAATGATAATGTTTTACATGAATTAGATTTACGTTTATCATTAATTATCTCTGATAACTTACTGTCATTTTATCGTTCATTACGAGCACTACCTTATATAGAAAAAATAGAAATGGAAATTTTAAATTAGTTGGAGGATTCTTCGTGGCTGAACTATTAAAACTATTAAAAGACGGTAATAAACCCTCTCTAATGGCGGCATTCGTCAATGCCTTTTTAGGAATTATTAAAGGTGTTGCCTTTTTCCTTACAGGTAATGTTGCCATGTTTGCAGAAATGATGCACTCTCTAGGGGATGCCGCAAACCAATTTTTCGTTTATATCGGCTCAGCGCTTTCTAAAAAAGCACCGACAAAACAATTCCCTGCAGGCTTTGGCCGAATTGTAAATTTAGTTTGTCTTTTTGCCGTTATTATTGTAGCCATCCTTTCTTATGAAACGGTAAAAGAAGGTTGGCATCATTTTATACACCCTGCTGCAGAATCTAAAGGAATGCTCATTGCACTTGGAGTATTATTGATCGGGACTGTTTTAGAAGGGTCCGTTCTTGCTAAAGCTGCGGTTGAAATTCTCCATGAAGCCGGGCAGGAAAAAGCAGGAATATTAACAGCAATTCCTAAAGCTTTTGGCTATTTACATCGTGCAAAACCAGCAACAAAATTAGTATTTATGGAAGACTTAGTTGCTACAGGTGGTAATGTTTTAGCCTTCACCGCTATTTTAATCGCACATTTTACAGGCTGGACAAGAATAGAAGGACTAGTTTCAATGATTATTGGCTGTATGATGTTCTATGTAGTAGCAAAAGTGTTCCTTGATAATGCCCGTGGTGTTATCGGTGAAACAGACGAAGAAATGCTCAACCATATCGCTCATCTTGTTATGGATGATCCGAACATTCAAGATATTGTACGTTTAGAGGTCATTAAAGAAGGCGAATTTTTACATGTGGAACTAGTTGCTGAAGCTGATGCTAACCTATCACTCGCTTTTCTAGATGATGTACGCGACCATTTGACAGAGATCATTTCAAGTCAGAAGGGCGTATCAAAAGTAGCTATTTTATTTGATGAAGATGATGGGAAAATAGATTGGGTGCATATTGGCGAAAGACCAGATGACTCAACATTAAAACAGTAACATCAGCCTTATTATCCAAAATATTTTTTCTATAATAAGATAATTAGCCAATTGCCGTATTTCAGGCAGTTGGCTATTTTTTATATCTATATTAGATGATTTCGTTTTGATTAGTTGTATCTTCAATAGAGCAAATCTCTTCATTATTTACAAAAACATGATTTGTAATCAGAAAAGTTAATACTCTTTTTAATGCGATAATCTTTTTTACACCCCGTTGTTGAATAACTATTTTTGAGAATTTTAATGTCGCTATACGATTAGCTAATGCATATTCTTCAGCTTTCGTAATCTCTCTACCGTCTACCTGACATCCCAAAATAAAATGACCAGCATAAGAATCCTTCAATACATTAGAATGCATAGATTGGTAATGTACCTCTGCAATTGAATCATCATTATTCATCATTTGATGAGCCACCAAATAATTTTTCAAAGAACCATTTAAATCAATCGCGATAGCTGTATCTGCTAGTATTGTTCGATAATAGACTAGCACCTTTTCAGCATCCTTTAAATAAGGTTTCACTTCTACAACGATTTCCCCAGAAGAACGTACAAATACTTGTACACTTGCTTTATTTACACCGTCTGTAAAGGTAATATTCGTTTGGCCAAATCGTAAACTTTTAAAAATTATACTTTGATCAACAATGTATCCCCTGACAATCTGATCATTTTCAATTTGCAGTAAGTTAGCTTCAATTCCCAATACTTCTACACAATTTTGCATTTTATAAACATGCTGTTGAAATGACATCTCTATATTTGCTCCCTCTCCGTCCTTATCTGGTCTTTATTTTAATAAATATAGTTGAACAAATTCTGAACAATTCTACAATTAACGAGAAAATACGACAAAGACAAATATCAATTATGCCTCGGCACAATTGCGTCCGGAATCGGCTGAAAGAAGTTAAATAAAAAAAATACGAGACTACAACACGTAGCCTCATATCTATATTTAATATTAAAGTGAGTTTTGCAAAATAGTACGGACATCTTCTTCCTGTAATTTGTTGAAGTTTCCAAAAGGTCCATTTTGCATAGCATGTTCTACAATTTGATCGAATTTCGAATCATCAATTTCATAATCTGCAAGGCGACTCGGAGCTCCTAATGAAGTCCAGAATGCCGATAAACGATCAATCCCTTCATTTGCAACCTCTTCTATAGACTTTCCTGTCGCATCAACACCAAAGACGCGTGTTGCAAGGCCTGCAAAACGTTCTGGATTCACCGATACACTTAGACGCATCCAATGGGGCTGTAAAATAGCTAAACCACCTGCATGAGGAATATCGTAAACTGCAGATACAGCATGCTCAATATTATGTGACGCCCAATCTCCACGAGAGCCAATTGATAAGAATCCATTTAACCCAATTGTTCCAGCTAATAAAATGGTTTCACGTAATTTAGTATTCTCTAAATCTTCAAGTAATTTAGGGGCTGTAGTTATAACAGTTCGTAACACACCTTCACACATTTCATCTGTAATTGGTGTATTCGTCGCACTATGGAAATACTGTTCAAATACATGTGACATCATATCAACGATTCCATAAACTGTGTGATTCTTTGGTACTGTCACTGTATACGCTGGATTTAAAATCGAAAATTTCGGGAATGCAGCGGGGCTACCCCAGCCTAGTTTTTCTTCTGTAGCCGCGTTTGTTATGACAGATCCTGAGTTCATTTCAGAACCTGTTGCTGCTAGCGTTAAAACTGTTCCGAGCGGTAAAGCGTCCTGTACAAATACTTTACGCTTCACAATATCCCACGCATCACCATCATATTTTGCACCAGCAACTATTAATTTTGAACAGTCAATTACAGAACCGCCTCCAACGGCTAGAACAAGATCGATTTCTTCTTTTTTACAAAGATCAATGCCACGTCTTGCTGTTTCTACACGTGGATTTGGTTCTACATCGCTTAATTCAAAGATCGTTTTATCCGCTTCTTGTAATTTTTCGATGACGGCATTGTATACACCATTCTTCTTAATGCTACCTCCTCCATATACAACTAACACCTTTTTACCGTATGGCGCTACCTCTTTTGCTAGCTTTTCCAGTGCATCTTCACCAAAATGTAACTTCACTGGGTTATAAAATGTAAATGAATCCATTCAATTCGCCCCTTTCTAGTTGGATTTTCTCATATTTTTGTTGATGAAAGCAAAGATTAAATTTTGGACATATACTCATAATAAATTATCCGTCCCAGTTTAATCCGTCTGTTCAGATTTTGTTTAGTTAACCCATGTATAGTAAAAGCTTAGTACATGAAACAAAGGAATTTTATTTATGCTTAAAATTGCGATTATTAGCGGTGTTGTTATTATTATTGGAAGCTTCATACTTATGTGCATCCTGCAATTACGTAAGGAACGGAAAGAAAAAAAGATGATATTAGAGCAACGTCTTGAACATCTTCTTCAGTCGAATAAAAAAAGAAAAAACGAGTCATCCCATTAAACAGGAATGGCTCGTTTTATATTAGGAAAAATAAAGGCTCTTCACCAAAACGTGTGGTTGATTTCCGTTCCGACTGGGCGCTTTCCTGGGGGCGTCCGATGAGCCGCTTCACTCGCGGTGCTCGCTCCAGGGTCTCATCTGTGACGCTGATCCCCAAGGAGTCGCCCAGCCTCCACTACAATCAACTAATATACAGTGCATATATTTAAAAAAATGTCATCCACAACTTTTAGTGATGAGCCAAAATAAAATCGTAAAGGAAATTCTTGTGAATGTTACGACACTTTAGACTGAGTGTAATTTCCGTTCGACACTATTCGCTTTCCTACGAGCGCGATTTTCGGCATTTTATCAGCGATTTCCTCGGTGTTATCAGCGATTCTCTGCAGTTTATCAGCGATTTCCTCGGTGTTATCAGCGATTCTGGCATTTTATCAGCGATTTCCTCGGTGTTATCAGCGATTTTTGGCATTTTATCAGCGATTTCCTCGGTGTTATCAGCGATTTTTGGCATTTTATCAGCGATTGGTATTTTGGAGCATCGATTCGCTTCCTCCGCTTTCGCACATAAAACACTTGTTGCTGATGTTTGTTTTAATATATTAGAATGACATGCCAGAATTCGAACGCCCCCAGGAAAGCAACCCCCTCGTTTTGCCGATGAACCATACTTTATTTAATATGACACCTTTATTTCATTCACATAATAGTTTTTCACAAAAATGAAACGAGTCATCCCATTATTAAAGGAATGACTCGTTTTTAGTTATATATTGATTAAACCCATCCACGGAAGCGTGAAGCTTCTGCAGTACGGCGAACACCTACCATATAAGCTGCTAAACGCATATTAATGTTTCGTGTTGTCGCTGTTGTATAAACGTTTTCAAATGCATCAACCATTTTTTTGTATAGACGTTCTTCAACTTCTTCTTCTGTCCAGTAATAACCTTGGTTATTTTGTACCCATTCGAAGTAAGAAACTGTAACCCCACCAGCAGATGCTAATACGTCTGGTACAAGTAAAATGCCACGCTCAGATAAAATTCTAGTTGCTTCAGCAGTTGTTGGACCATTCGCTGCTTCTACTACGATGTTTGCTTTAACGTTGTGTGCATTGTCAGCAGTAATTTGATTTTCAATAGCAGCTGGCACTAGAATATCACAATCAAGCTCTAATAATTCTTTGTTTGAAATTGTGTTTTCAAATAAAGTTGTTACTGTACCAAAGCTATCACGACGATCTAATAAGTATTCGATATCTAAACCTTCAGGATCATGAAGTGCACCATAAGCATCTGAAATACCGATTACTTTTGCACCTAAATCATGCATGAATTTTGCAAGGAAGCTACCTGCGTTACCGAAGCCTTGAATAACAACGCGTGCACCTTTAATATCAATGCCACGTTTTTTTGCTGCTTCTTGGATAACGATTGTTACTCCTTGTGCAGTAGCACGGTCACGACCTTGTGAACCACCAAGCACTAGTGGCTTACCTGTGATGAAACCTGGTGAGTTGAATTCGTCCATACGGCTATATTCATCCATCATCCAAGCCATAATTTGTGCATTCGTAAATACGTCTGGAGCAGGGATATCTTTTGTTGGCCCTACGATTTGACTAACTGCACGTACATAACCACGGCTTAAACGTTCGATTTCATCCATAGACATTTGACGTGGGTCACAGATGACACCGCCTTTACCACCGCCATAAGGTAGATCCACGATACCGCATTTCAATGTCATCCACATTGAAAGCGCTTTAACTTCCTCTTCAGAAACTGCTGGATGGAAACGTACCCCACCTTTAGTTGGTCCTACTGCATCATTATGTTGTGCGCGGTAACCAGTAAACACTTTTGTTGTACCATCATCCATTTTGACTGGGATGCGTACTTGTAGCATACGAAGTGGTTCTTTTAATAATTCATACATTGCTTCGTCATAACCAAGTTTATTTAGAGCATCTTGAATGACATCTTGTGTTGATGTGAACAGGTTTAAGTTTTCAGACATATTAAATCGCCTCTTTGTTTTTTTTAATGATAGTATATCGGCATCATTGTAACATACTTCCGAATTAAAATGTGAACATTTTGTTAAAGATTAAATACTTTTTCAATTTGCGCAATCGACCAGTCTAAATCTTCTTGTGAAATAACAAGTGGTGGCGCAAATCGAATGACTGTATCATGTGTTTCTTTACATAATAAGCCCAATTCTTTAAGTTTTTCACAATACGGACGAGCTGCCTCTGTTAATTCCATTCCGATAAATAAACCACGACCACGAACTTCTTTAATCACCGGATTATTAATGTTGCGTAATTTACCTTTGAAATATTCACCTAGCTCTTGAGAACGCTCTGCTAATTTTTCATCTAGTAATACTTTAAGTGATGCAATAGAAACCGCACATGCTAATGGATTACCACCGAAAGTAGAACCATGTGAACCTGGATTGAATACACCTAAGATGTCACGATTTGCAGCTACACAAGAAATTGGGAATACACCGCCACCTAGAGCTTTACCTAAAATGTACATATCAGGCTCTACATCTTCCCAGTCACATGCAAACATTTTACCTGTACGTGCTAAACCAGCTTGGATTTCATCTGCAATGAATAAAACATTGTTTTCACGACATAACTCGCGAGCAGCTTTTAAGAAGCCTTCTGGTGGAATAACAATACCAGCTTCCCCTTGGATTGGTTCAATTAAAAACGCTGCAGTGTTTGGAGTAATTGCTGATTTCAACGCTTCTAAATTACCGTAATCTACCAGTTTAACGTTCGGTAACATTGGACCGAAGCCACGACGATATTCTTCGTCAGATGATAAAGATACAGCAAGCATTGTACGGCCATGGAAGTTTCCGTTACATGCAATGATTTCAGCCTTGCCATCTTCTACACCTTTTACATCATATGCCCAACGACGAGCTGCTTTAAATGCAGTTTCTACCGCTTCTGCACCTGTATTCATTGGTAATACCATTTGTTTATTCGTTAATTTACCAACAAGCTCATACCATTCACCAAGGTTTTCGCTATAAAATGCACGAGAAGTTAATGTTACTTTATCAGCTTGCTCTTTTAACGCAGCGATAATTTTTGGATGACGATGCCCCTGATTCACAGCAGAATAAGCTGATAGCATATCTAAGTATTTGTTACCTTCTGGATCTTTAACCCAAGCACCCTCAGCATCTGAAATCACGATTGGTAGCGGGTGATAGTTTGCAGCACCAAAATTTTGAGTTTGTTCAATAACCTGTTGTGTTTTTGTCATATAATATTCTCTCCTTACTTTCATGATGAAAAATCTCTGGAAGACTATGTTCTTCTAAAAGATAATTTACTAGACAGCATTTTCTGAATAAAGAAAAAACAAGAATCTGCTCGCTTCCCCTAGGTAAAGCCGCCTCGACGTTTGCTACTGCGGTTCTTGCCAGGCTTGCTTTCCCAGGAGGAGTTTCGCAGATTCTTTTTAATCCTATTACTTACAGAAAAGCCTTATCTTGAACATTACAGCATTTCTGAAGTTGTTTTTGCTTGCATGTGAAGTTGTAGATAGTCAGGGCCACCTGCTTTTGAGTCTGTACCTGACATATTGAAGCCACCAAATGGTTGGTAACCTACGATTGCACCTGTACATCCACGGTTGAAGTATAAGTTACCTACATGGAAATCTTCACGTGCTTTTTCTAAGTTCATACGATTATTTGTAATAACCGCACCAGTTAAACCGTATTCAGTATCATTTGCAATATCAATTGCATCGTCGAAATCTTTAGCTTTTGTAATAGCTACAACTGGTCCAAAGATTTCTTCTTTCATAACACGTGCATTGCGGTCTACGTCTGCAATTACTGTTGGTTGTACGAAATAACCAACTGAATCATCAGCTGTACCACCTGCTACAAGGCGGCCTTCCCCTTTACCAATCTCAATGTAGTCTGTAATTTTATTGAATGCTGCTTGGTCGATAACTGTTGCCATAAAGTTGCTGAAGTCTGTTGGATCACCAACAGTTAGTGCATTTGTAAGCTCAACTACACGATTCACAACTGTTTCATATACATCTTCAACAATTACTGCACGAGAACATGCTGAACATTTTTGACCTGAGAAGCCGAATGCTGATTTTACAATAGATTGTGCAGCAAGCTCTAGATCTGCTTCTTTATCAACAACAATTGTATCTTTACCACCCATTTCAGCAATTACACGTTTAATCCAAATTTGACCATCATTTAATACCGATGCACGTTGGTTAATACGTAAACCTACATCACGTGAACCAGTGAAGCTGATGAAACGTGTTTTTGGATGATCAACTAAATAGTCACCTACTTCTGCACCAGAACCTGGCACAAAGTTCACAGCACCTGCTGGAAGACCTGCTTGCTCTAA
Organism: Lysinibacillus sp. G4S2; assembly: GCF_030348505.1. Taxonomy (NCBI): domain Bacteria; kingdom Bacillati; phylum Bacillota; class Bacilli; order Caryophanales; family Bacillaceae; genus Lysinibacillus; species Lysinibacillus sp. G4S2. The sequence continues at coordinate 4,298,532 of NZ_JAUCFJ010000002.1, forward strand.
CACTTCAATAAATTTATAAGCAACTACAGGAGTTGTTGAAGCTGGTTTTAATAATACAGTGTTACCTGTTACTAAAGCTGCAACCGTTGTACCTGCCATAATTGCGAACGGGAAGTTCCAAGGTGAAATAACAATTCCAATACCTAATGGAATATAGTCATAACGGTTATATTCGCCTGGACGGCTTTCTACAGGTTGGCCTTCTTTAATACGTAGCATCTGACGTCCATAGTATTCTAAGAAATCAATCGCTTCTGCAGTATCTGCATCGGCCTCAGCCCATGGTTTACCTGCTTCTTTTGTTAAAAGTGCAGAGAATTCATGTTTACGACGACGGATAATTGCTGCAGCTTTGAATAGTACATCTGCACGAATAGCTGGATCTACTTTTTTCCAAGTTTTAAATGTTTGATCTGCGGCTTGCATCGCTTTTTCAGCTAGTTCTTTGTTTGCTTTTGATACGCGACCAATTACTTCTGTTTTCTTTGCTGGGTTATATGAAACGATTTTATCTTCTGTAGTAATACGTTCGCCACCGATAATAAGTGGGTAGTCTTGACCTAAATAACTCTCAACTTTATTTAATGCCTCTACATATGCGTTGTAATTTGCCTCTTGAGAAAAATCTGTGAATGGTTCGTGTTTGTATGAAATCATACTTAATCCTCCCTCGTGAGATGTGTTTTAAGTTTGCAAAAAACATTGACGCAAAATATTTTTGCGTTTAGAATATTCTTACACTTATTATAATGCAAAATTTCGTTGCATATTTCAAGTAAAAAATTTTTGAGGTGCATATTTTATGAAAAATTCTGAACCCTTACTACCTTTTTATGAGTTTATTGCAACAAACGTAACCGTTGGTATTCATGCCGTTGACCTTTATGGCAAAACAATTATTTATAATACAAAGATGAAAGAAATTGAAGGATTTCATTTTGATGAATTAGCAGATCGTTCTGTTATTGAAATGTTTTCCTTCCGCCAGCATGAAAGTACTTTAATGCGTGTTTTACAAACAGGACAAAAAGAAATTAATGTAAAACAAACTTATTGGAATAAAAATGGTCATGAAATTACAACTATTAATGATACATTCCCACTTTATGCTGAAAATAAACTAATTGGAGCTATTGAATTTGCTCGTGACATTACATCACTCGAAAAGCTTGTTTATCAGCCGCTTCGCCGATATGGTGAGCCTTTAACATTCGACGTGATTACATCTGTTTCCGAATCGATGCAACAGGTTATCGCAAATGCCAAGAAAGCAGCTGCTGTGAAATTACCTGTTTTACTAATTGGCGAATCCGGTACAGGAAAGGATTTAATCGCAGAGAGTATTCACCATGCGGCGTCTTCTGATCCTGAAGCATTTGTCACACTAGTGAGTCGTCGTTCCGCTCAATCTGTTTTAGATAAATTACAGGAGCTCTTGCAGGATGACAGGGCATACACTTTTTTCTTTGAACGCATTGATTTTTTAAGCCTCGATATCCAAGAGCAACTATTAGATGTATTACAATCCCTTCCACAGTCTAAGTACATGCTCATCGGGAGTGTTGGTAGTGATCCGATTACACTGATTGCGGAAAAGAAGCTTTTAAAATCACTGTATTATTTCTTTGCAACAATGGCTATTACCATTCCAAATCTAACAGATCGAAAAGAAGATATTCTTCCATTCGTATATGACTATTTTAGCCGCCACCGTGAACGATTTGCTTCAAATGTAGCGGAACTTGCACCTGATGTAAGGGATTTATTTTTGCAATATGATTGGCCAGGAAATTTAAAGGAACTTGAGCTATTACTCGATGAAATTGTGTCGTTTATGACAACTGAGTCAACAGTTACCTCAGATTTACTCCCACTGCACTTTCGCTTCAAGGTGCAGCAGCAAGACGAATCTAATCATGAGCCAGAGTTCTTTATGTTCCATCAACAAAATGATGTTATGCCACTCGATGCTTATTTACGTGAAGCCGAATCATATTATGTGCAAAATGTCTTAAATTTATATGAAGGCAATATTACAAAGGCTGCTACTGCACTTGGCATGAGTCGCCAAAACCTGCAATATCGAATTCGAAAAATAAAAAATCAATAATTCCCGGCTATAAATCAATTATGCCTCGGCATAATTGCGTCCGGAATCGGCTGAAGGCTTTAACTTCTTTAAGCGAATATTTAACAAGTTGAATAACAAAAAAAACGAGGATACCTTCAATTTTGAAAGCATCCTCGTTTTTTTATCCCGCATTAACAAAGCAGTAATTTATCTGTGACGAAAGCGAAGCGTCAGGTACAAAACTCCCGCCCCAAAATTCAACAAAAGCAAAGAAGTTAGGTAAAATAACTGCCTGTAAAAGCACGATTGGTGAAGACAAATAATCAGTGGGAGGTAAAGACCCTCCACTGATTAAAGTTTTACTTTATTTTATTGTCCTGACTGCTCGATCCAGTCCTGTAATTTATCTTTTAGGGAATTAAAACCATTCGCATCCGATTCATCTACACGGTCCTGCAATGATTTACGTGGTGGCGCATCTTTTTTACGTAATGTTGCTGGGCGCTCCTGCAAAGCTCGAATCGATAAACTAATTTTTTCGGCCTCTTCATCGATTTCAAGTATCTTCACTTCTACCTCTTGCCCAACTGATAAAAATTCACAAACGTCCTTTACAAAGCCGTACGTAATTTCGGAAATATGCACAAGGCCTTGTGTATCTTCATCAAGCGCAACAAATGCACCGTACGGCTGAATTCCTGTAACTTTTCCAGTCAACACGTCTCCTAATTCATATTTTTTCACCATAACCTTTTGCCCACTTTCTTTTTGATTGCTACGTATATATCACGTTAAATTATAACATAGGTGTAAAAGTGGGGCAAAAAATCTCCTTATTTGTTAATAGCACTAATTAGGTAACGTGTCCCACCATTTTCGGTTACTACAGAGGTTAATTTAAAGGATAATTGCTGTCCAATTACTTTATGCGCCTCACTTTTTACAGTAGCTCTAATATCAAGTGGCGATTCTCCTATTTCATGAAGCGCTGTAAAATTTTCCATTCCTTTAAACTGCACAACTGTATTGATATCCACATCATCTGACAAAAGTTTTTGGGCTACTTCTCTATCATTAATCCCATAAGCATATAAGAACAAACTAACAATGTTAATTGGATCTAAAGTATCGATCATTGCATCATCCTTCGTTACAACAAATGCATTGTAAAGTAATTTAGTTTGCTCAATCCAATTGTCATTAATCGCTATACTTGTTGTTCCATCTTGCGTCTGCATAAATATATCTTCTCGCAAATGTAATATTCCCATCCATATATCGTATGTTGTTAATTGGTCTAGGGTTTTAGATTGTCCCGTTAACTTTATTTCATTTAGTATTACTTGCGCTGTTTCACGCATTGCCTCACCATATTCTCCATTCGCAATGATAGCTAATAAATCCACGTATTCAGACTTGTATTGCCCATAGTTTGTACGGATTGGATCAGTTTGAGTTCCTTTAAAAATGGCAAGCCACGTATTTTCAAACTCTCCCTTTAATAAATTATAATTATCATTCTCAGTGGAATCATCCCCTAAAAGTGTTTGTTCATATAGGCGCAAAATAGTTGCAGAATCCTCTATAGAATAACGTAGATCCCCACCAACAAGTAATGAGCCTGTAGCCAAATATTTAAAATATCCTAATACATCTGGATGCAGGCGTTCAATATATTCGGGCGCGTCTTTCCCGAATACAGGATTAGGTCGAAAACTATAACTTTGTCCATTATATTGTAATTCTAAATATTGCTTATTAGCCGAAGCAATCAATTGATTTAGTTCTGCAGGGAAGCTTTTTGGTTGCTGAGATAAAACTTTTTCATACTGAGTAAGTTTATTAGAATAATAGCTTGCAATGTCTTCAGCTAAGTAATGATAATTACTGTAAAAGTAATTAGATTCTTCAAATGACATAGGATCTTCGTAAGTTTCAATTTGTTGTATAAGCTCACGCGGCGTTTGTAGATTTTCCAATATATCTTTTTCTAATCTTTTTAAAGAGTCATTGTTCCGCCTATCAAGTATTAACTCACTTCTTTTCGTTAAATCACTAAAATTATCGTCAGCACTTTGAACTGAACTTATTTCACTAAACTCTTTCTCTGGTATGTCGAGCTCTTTACGCATTTGCTCACGCTTTTCTTGATATTTCTTCGTAACGTTTGAAAGCCATTCGTCATATTCTTGTTCTTGTTCAACTGTTTGACCAGTTGTTGTTTGATTAATCACATACGACGAAACGAGAACACCCACTAAAAGTACACTTGCAATGCTTGCTATCCAGACGGCTGGCTTTTGCCATTTTGAGGGAGGCTTTTGAGTTGTATTGGATTGTTCTGTTTGTTGCATTGCATTTTCTGCCTCAATTTGTGCGAAAACAGCTTCTGGATCTAGCTGTGGTTCTATGCGATCATAGGATTTTTTTAGAAGCTCCATTCGTTTTTCAAACTGTTTATCATCCATTTTCAACACTCCCCTCTTCCATTAACACTGCTTTGAGTTTTTCCTTTGCACGTAATATACGAACTTTGACAGTTGATAACGAGATATTTAGTACCTCCGCTATCTCCTCATACTTTAATTCATGGAAGTAAAATAATATAAGAGGATAACGATATTTTTCATCAAGTGCTTGAATGGCATTATGTAATAGCCTATCCTCCTCAAAATTAAGGACATGCTTTTCTGCTGAAGATGAGGGCGTTTGTTGCTGAGCACTTAACCTTTCTTCCTTTTCCTGCTCTCGATGTTGTTTGCGATAATAATCACGTGTGGCATTTAGCGTGATTTTATAGAGCCATGTCGTAAAACGATCTTGCTTAAATTGATGTAAAAAACGATAGAGCTTCACAAATACCTCCTGTGAAACATCTGCTAAATCATTACTATGCACGCCGCATTGAAAGGCAAATTTTTCAACTGTTCGTTGATGAATTCGGATAAGTTCTATATAAGCATCTTTGTTTCCTTGCTGTGCTCGTTCGATTAATTCAGTTTCTGTCATTATCATCCCTCCTTTGTGTATGGAACGAAACATCGCTCCCAATTGTTACATATTTTACTTATTATAAATCCATGTACTTTTGCCAGTAAGATTTACAACTTCCGCCAGTTGAACCTCTTACTTCGCTGCTAACTCCTCTAACTTCGCCGCTAACTCCCCACACTCCGCCGCTAACTCCCCAAACTCCGCCGCTAACTCCTCAAACTTCGCCGCTAACTCCTCTCACTTCGCCGCTAACACCTCACACTCCGCCGCTAACTCCTCTAACTTCGCCGCTAACACCTCTCACTTCGCCGCTAATACCCCTAACTTCGCCGCTAATACCTCTAACTTCGCCGCTAATACCTCTAACTTCGCCGCTAATACCTCAAACTTCGCCGCTAATACCTCAAACTTCGCCGCTAAAACCCCTAACTTCGCTGGTTGAACCAAATATTTCACTACTAGAACTACCTCTGCTGTAGGTACGAACTTAAATTTACTGAAATTTGCTTGTGTTATGAAAATATTGCGGTAAAATAAAACTTTAGTATAAGGAGGATTTATTTTCGTGTCTTCAAGAGATCAATTTACAACTAAAATTGGGTTTATTTTAGCTGCCGCTGGAAGTGCTATAGGGTTAGGGGCTATTTGGAAGTTTACATGGCGGGTACGAATGGCGGAAGTGTCTTTATTTTATTATTCATCTTATGTACATTTATTATCGGCTTGCCGGTGTTAATTGCAGAATTTATGATTGGTCGTCGTGGGCAAAAAGATGCCGTCACGTCGTTCAAGGAACAAGCACCAGGAACTCCGTGGTACTTGATAGGATGGGGTGGCATGATTATTGCCGGTCTAATACTTTCATTCTACAGTGTTGTTGGTGGTTGGATTTTAAGTTATTTGGGCCGTGCCTTTACATTACAGCTGAATAATCCTGGTTCCAATATTAATTATGCAGATTTGTTTAATAGCATCATTTCAAGCCCATTTGAAGCAGTGCTTGTACAAGGGTTGTTTATGCTTTTAACGGTAACGATTGTATCCGCAGGTATTAAAGGTGGGATTGAAAAGGCTAGCACTTGGATGATGCCTCTTTTATTCATCTTCTTCATCGTGTTAGTTATTCGCTCCTTAACTTTGGACGGCGCAATGGAAGGCGTCAAATTTATGTTCGTCCCTGATTGGTCATACTTAAATGCGGAAACATTTTTAAAGGCGCTTGGACAAGCATTCTTCTCGTTAAGCGTCGGTATCGCAGTAATGATCACATATTCTTCCTATCTATCCAAAAGTGAGAAAATTGGAAACTCGGCCATCAATGTTGCATCCATGAATATTATCATTTCTTTACTTGCAGGCCTAGTAATTTTCCCAGCAGTGTTCGCACTCGGCTATACACCAGATCAAGGTCCTGGCCTCGTATTTATTATTTTACCTGCTGTTTTTGAGCAATTACCTCTTGGTGGACTGTTCTTAACGATTTTCTTTGTACTTCTACTATTTGCAACAGTCACTTCTTCGATTTCCATGTTAGAAATCGTCGTGGCAATCGCAATTGGAGACAAGCCTGAAAAGCGTAAGAAAATCGCTTGGATCGGCGGGATCATTATTTTTATCGTTGGTATTCCAAGTGCCCTATCATTCGGCATCCTTTCCGACGTAAAAATTTTAGACCGCTCTATTTTTGATTTTGTAGACTTTTTAACCAATAGTATAGGTATGCCAATTGGAGCCTTTCTAATTTCCATCTTTGCAGGCTATTATTATACAAAGGACATTTCGCGTAAGGAGCTTGCATCCTCAAATCTGATGTTCAACATTTGGTATTATTCAATTCGTTATGTTTCTCCGATTGCCATATTAATTATTTTCATTCAGGGGATTTTACCGTTATTTAAATAATTTTGTATTTAAAAAACGAGGTTGTCTCAATATGAATGACAACCTCGTTTTCTATAGAAAAGCAAAAGCTTAGATCAATTAAATTGCGTCCGAATCGGAAAGAAGTTAAATAATACATTTTGCTTCAAATTTTATTGCAATAAGTTTGTATGAAATGGCTACACAATTTTCAAATGGAATCCATTCTTCAAACGAATGCTCGTAGGTTTCTTGAATAACCTTTGCAAGAACAGATGGATCATCAATACCTTGCAATGCTGCTACAACATCTGCCGTTTCAGTATCATAATGGTCTGGACCTAAGTTAAATGGATCCCACTCCTCTAGCAGATGTACGGCTGCTTGATTCATTTTAATATTTTCCAACATGCTCACCTATTATCCTTTTATAATACTCGTATGATACCATAGTAAAAAAAAAAGAAAAGAGTGATTTGCTTGTCTATTTTCGATCAAACTATTAAACGTCGTTGTACCAACTCTGTAAAATGGGACACAATGGAAAATGTCTACGGACTTAAAGATGCTTCAGACATACTACCAATGTGGGTAGCTGATATGGACTTTGCTGCTCCAGCAGCCGTATCAAAAGCGCTACAAGAGCATGCTGAAAAGACTGTTTTCGGTTATAGCTTTGTTAGTGATGAAGCTATACAGGCGATAGTGGACTGGCAAAACATTCACCATGATTGGCACATTGACCAAGAGTCAATTGTCTTCTGTAATGGTGTTGTCGCTGCTTTAGCAAATAGTGTCTTGGCACTGACAAATCCAGGAGATAAAGTTCTTATTTCCTCGCCAGTCTATCCGCCATTTTATAACATCCCAAAAAGTAATGCTCGAGAGATTGTTAGCTGTCCTTTAGTCGAAAAAGATGGAACATTTGTCTATGACTTCGAAGCTTTTGAACAGGCACTTGCTCAAAACGTGAAAGCTTACATATTATGTAATCCGCATAATCCAGGGGGCTATGTATGGGATGAAGCCACATTAAAGGAAATCGTGCGCCTTTGTGCAAAATATGATGTAGTGATTATTTCCGATGAAATTCATTCTGATTTAATGTTAGATGGCTCAAAACATACGCCACTAGCAAAAATTGCTGGGGCTGAAATTGATCGTATTATTACATGTATGGCACCAACAAAAACATTTAATTTAGCGGGTATTCAGGTTGCCTATATGATTGTCACGGATAAGAAAAAGCGTATGTTGCTAGAGGCAGTTAATATGGCTAGTGGGCAAGGCTCATTAAATACCTTTGCTTCTGTTGCACTTCAAGCTGCTTATACAGAAGGGTCTCCATGGTTAGAAGAAATGCTTACTTATATTTCTAATAATATGGACTATGTAATTGCTGAATTAGAACAATTACCTGGTATTCATATGACAAAACCTCAGGGTACTTATTTGCTTTGGATTGATTATCGAGAATTAGGACTGGACGAAAAAGAAATCATGAAACGCTTGCTAGAAAATGGCAAGCTTGCATTAGAGCCAGGGACAAAATATGGCGAAGAGGGTCGCGGCTTCTTGCGTATGAACGTTGCTTGCTCATTTGACACAGTAAAAGACGGCGTTCAACGCTTTAAGCAAACACTTCAATAATAGATAGCGAAGGATATCTCAAGTTTCTCGAGGGCACTGAAAAACATCCAGTTTTTATTGTTGAAAGAGTTTAACTTTTAAAAAAAGACAACTTCTTGTTCATATCGAACAAAAAGTTGTCTTTTTCTATTATCCTTTACTATTTTTTTCTTTTAAAAGGCTGATGATTCGTTTCAAATTCACGGCGAAGATTGCTGTTGCACCTTGTATTTCCATACCAAATAGACCCGAAGCTACTGCTGTATCGTACCCGTGTCTATTCTTTAATTCACTATTTTTTGCTTCTATTTTATAACGAGTACGTGCGAGTTCCTTAAACTCTTCACTGTTTTGGAATGCCTCTTGTTCCTTATGTTCAGTAGATTTGATTGAAACTGAATACGTTTTACTTTTTGCCCCTTCTTTATAACAACCTTCGCGGAAAGGACATACTTTACATTGTTCGATATCAAAATAATAGGTATCTCTTTGATTTTTCCCTTGGTTTTTCTTTCCTGTCCGTGCTTTACGAATTGCCATGTGCCCAGCTTTACACACGTACATACTAGCATCTTTATTAAACTCAAATTCGTCTTCTTTTGTTCGTCCACCTTGTGTGATTTGTGGATTTAGTTTAGATATAAGTTGGAATTCTTCTTTTTTTGCATACTGGATATTGTCTTTTTCAGAATATGCTGTATCACCAATGACTGTATCAATTGCCATGCCGGTTTCTTTACTTTTTTCAACTAATTCCTGAAGGTATTTTCCATCACTCTTCTCGCCAGTGGTTACCACTGCAGCTGTAATTATTCGCTCATCACTCATCGCAATATGTGTTTTAAAACCAAAGAAAGAAGAATCCGCTGATTTATGTCCAACACGTGCATCTGGATCTGTTGAATAACTTAACTTCTCCTCATAATCCTGTACCACTTCTTTTAAGACATTTAGTTTTTCCTTTACAGCTGGAATCATCTCAATTTGAGGTTGAGACTCAACTACCTCAATGACTTGACGACAGTAATCCACTTCAACATTTATTTCGTTAGAATTTGTCTTTGGTGGGAAATTCTCTTTCATCGATTCATCAATTTGATAAACAGCTTTTCTTAGATTTTTTGATTTCTCTTGTAAATATTCTATAGGTGATTTTTGATTATAACGTGCTTTTGTATGGGTGGCATCCACGATTATTGCTTTATTTTTAATGACTTCTTTCTCTATAGCAATCTCTACAGTCTTGCCAATGAGCATATCTAATAAGCTCATATCTTGGAGACGAAGCTTACGGAATTTCGTTAGTGAACTTGGATTAATGACAGAGTCTTCTGGTGCCATATCTAAAAAATATTTAAACGACATATCATATTTAGAGCGTTCTACCACATCTACATCAGATAAATCGAATATTGATTTTAATAGTAAATATTTAAACATGCGAATAGGAGGCACTGCATTACGACCATTATCAAGACAATATTTATTTTTCAGTTCGTCCAAAATAAAAGAGAAATCAACAAGTTCATTTATTTGACGAAGCATATTATCTTTCGGTACAACAATGTCATAAATCGCCATAAATGGACTGAGATTAAGAGATTCTTGGTTTGAGATCATCGGGATATCACCTACATACTTTTAATATCATTATTATAAAGTAAAAAGGCAGTTGAAAGTTCGATTAAATCGAACTTTCAACTGCCTAATTTAAATAGTGGACTTTTTCAGTGCCCTCAGTTTCTCTGAGGTATCCTTTTTTTAGTTTAGAAATATAGTGGAGGTTAATGATAAAAGCCAAATGCCTCACAGTTATTTTCGACTGCGAGGAATCTGGCTTTTATCATTTTAATCATCTTGCTGATTATTTGTATTTTTTCTCTCAGCTAGAATACGTGCTTCGATTTCCTTTGTTTTCATTTCTTGTTTTTTAGAAATTTTACGGAAAATAAGAAATACAATAACGCATAAAATAAGCATTATTAAAAATTCAAAAGCTGCTGGAATATAGCCTGATTTATCTTCAGGGAAATATAGAAATTGATACATTAAACGTTCCATGTTTTACACGTCCTTACAATTATTATTCAAAAACTGTAATTGACTCGATTTTCACATCTTCTAATGGTTTATCACGGAAGTCTTTTTCTACATCTGCAATTTTGTCTATAATGTCCATCCCTTCAACAACATGACCAAATACTGTATGTTTATGGTCTAACCAAGGTGTACCACCATTTTGAGCATATGCTTCAATAATTTCTTCAGGGAAGCCAGCACCTTGTAATTGGCGAAGCATATCACTTGGAAGGTGTTTCATTTGTACAATAAAGAATTGTGAACCATTTGTGTTTGGACCCGCATTTGCCATTGAAAGAGCACCACGAAGGTTAAATACTTCATCAGAGAACTCATCCTCGAAAGAGTTACCCCAAATCGATTCGCCGCCCATACCTGTACCAGTTGGGTCACCACCTTGAATCATAAAGTCTTGGATAACACGGTGGAAAATGATGCCGTCATAATAACCTGATTTTGCATGACCTAAGAAGTTTTCAACAGTTTTTGGTGCGTGCTCTGGGAATAATTTAATTTTAACAGCACCTAATGTTGTTTTCATTTCTACAAGTACTTCGCCTGTTTGTACTTCTGTTGTTAATTGTGGAAACATTAAAGTCTCTCCTTTAAATGTAAAATTTCATTTTTAATGTAAATGATAGTAGTATATCATTTCTGATCTCATTTTAGTCTACCATATTTCTTAATGGTTTTCTGCACCAAAGTATTGACGATTTATGCACTTTTATTTTTTTGCTCATCACCATAACGTTGGGTTGATTTCCGTTCCGGCTGAGGGCGTCCGATGAGCCGCTTGAGCCAAAAGGATGTTCGTCACGAAGGCGTTATCACAGGACATGATGTTTTTAGCCTTCGTTCCATTATGGGATCGTACCCATCAACACATATAATAAACCAACTCTATAAAAAAATATTATGTATTTAGACATGTCAACAGTTCTGAATACTGCTATCCGAGATTTTTGACAAAGTGCAAATAGGTCCGAACGAGTATTTTAGAAACCATCCAAATTATGTTATTCTGTTGAATGACCCATATTTAGAGTGGAGGCACATATGAAAAAGGCTTGTGGTTTTTTTATCATTTTACTATCCTTACCTGTCCTTTGGTGGATCAGTACAAATATTAGGACAGAAATTAATTCGGCAACAGCTCATGAGGAGCAAATTGCTGATGCTATTCATTTACCGGAAGTACAGTCACAGCTTCCAATAACACTTATTGATCAAAACGGGCAAACGTTTAGCGAGGAATATGTCGAATGGCGGCAGCCTCTAACGTTACAAGAAATCCCACAAATTGCCCAGGAAATTTTTATTGCAAGTGAGGACGCTCATTTTTATGATCATATCGGTTTTGATCTCAGTGCAATCGTCCGAGCAGTGGTTGCTAACTCAAACTCAAATTCTGCATCTCAAGGTGGTAGTACCATTACACAGCAGCTTGTTCGCATGCGCTATTTATCCGATGAGAAAACATATGAACGAAAGCTAACTGAGCTTTTTTATTCCTATGAGCTTGAGAAAGAATTTGATAAAGACGCGATTTTAACGATGTATTTAAATGAATCCTATTTTAGCAATCAAGTTTATGGAATCGGCGGTGCGGCTACATATTATTTCCAGAAACCACTTCAAGAATTATCAGTTGCTGAAATTGCATTTATTGCTGCCATTCCAAATAACCCTTCACTTTATAATCCTTTAAAAAATTTTGATAAAACGAAGGCAAGACAGGAGCGGCTATTAGATACTCTCGCAGCGAGTGGTGCTATAACAACAGAAGATGCAAATACATATAAAGCTGAAACGATAACGTTAAATGTAAAAAATAAAGTTCAAAACTATCCAATGTACAGCACATACGTCCTACAAGAGCTTAGATGGTTAGTTGCAGAAAAAGAAGGCTATGCAGACCGTCTTGCAAATACACAAAGTGAAGAAGAAAAGAAAAAAATTAAAGCACAGTTAGACAATCGACTCAATACATTATTTCAAAATGGACTAACGATTTATACCGCACTTGATCCTAATAAACAAGCACATGATGAGAAAAAAATGACAGCAATTCTAGGCCCAGGCAAATTACAAGCTGCTGGAGCAGTTATTGATAATAAATCCCGTGAAGTTGTTAGTATTTATGCAGGGAAAGACTATGAAAAATATGATTTTCATCGTGCGTATCAGGGTACAAGGCAGCCAGGCTCTGCCTTTAAACCGTTAGCTGTATATGCTCCTTTCTTTGAAACGACAGCACATACACCAGATTCTAAAGTCAGTGGTGGCAGTTATTGTGTCGGTTCATTTTGTCCACAAAACTATGGTGGCTTTACGTACGGTGATGTTTCAATTCGGACAGCATTTCGATATAGCTATAATACATCGGCTCTCCGTCTCCTTAACACAGTTGGGATTGAAACAGCCTTTAGTTACTTAGATCGTTTTAACTTCCGCTCCATCGTGGCAGAGGACCATAATTATGCTGCTGCTTCGTTAGGAGGATTAACGTATGGTGTTACAGCACTTGAGCTAGCAGATGCCTATACGAGCTTTATAGACGGCTCATACGTATTGGCTCATAGCATTCGTAAAGTGACAGCAGCTGATGGAACTGAGCTATTCAGCTGGGATACAGAGCGCGATCAAATATGGTCACCGAAAACGGTAAAGTATATGCGTTCGTTGCTTGCGGATGTTGTAGCGAATGGTACAGGACAGGGTGTTTATAGTAGAGGCAACTATATCGGTGCCAAAACAGGAACAACCAACAACTATCGCGACTACTGGCTTGCTGGATTAAATAATGAGTATACTGCAGCAGTATGGCTCGGCTATGATAAGCCACAATCTATGGAAAGCTTAGAAGCTTATAAGATTCATCATAAGCTATTTAATGTATTGATGGAGTAACCACAAGAACTGAATTGAAGCAATTTCAAAGGATGTAACGCTTTAGCCAACACGACTACTATCCTCTGAGCCAGCCAAAATTATGATAATGACAAAAGGCAGCAGGAAGAAATCTCCTGCTGCCTTTTGTTGACGAAAAAGAATGGTGTATTTTATTGAGCGAACGGTAAACTCGCCAAGATGCCATTATACAATTTTAAAACGACGTAAACTAAAAGTGATAATAATATTGTCCACATAAAAAGCTCAAATACTAGTAGCCCAATCGTTCCACTCATAGACATAAAATGGCTCATTTTATAGATAAGATAAATAAAATAAATAAAGACAGTTAACACAAAGATACCTATTAAAACATAAATAAATTGAATAGCAAAGGCTGAGCATATTGCACCAACAACTAAAATTATGTAACCGCCTCGTGCTTGATGAACTGTCGCACCATCATTGTCTTTTGAAAAAAATAACATCCCTAGCTCATGAATAGTTTCTCCTACTAACTTTAGTGCTGAAAATAGCATAAAAAAGATGACAGCAAAGACAATTAGCAAAAAAATACGTAGTTCGAAATCAGATAAAAATTCACGCATGCCAGAATATACGCCAATTGCTTGAAAAACTTGCAACGATTCACTTACAGCATACATCCCAAATGTTAAACTAAACAAAAAAATTGTAATCAATGGTAGATAACCATAAATATAAGGGTTCTTCATAAAAAATTTTTCCTCTGATTCCTATTGATAACTTCCTATTTATAATATAGCCAATTTTCTTCCACTATCGCAAGCTAAATCCTATTAGTGCATATGCATTCGTACAAAAAGTACGTTATAATTGACATACTACCTGCATAAAGGAGGATTTTTTTGTTACAAGTACTTTATATTTTCATTCCAATGCTTGCCGCAATATTTGTGCCATTTTTATATAAAAGCATTAAAAATGTTCATACAGGCTGGTTTGTTCTTGCAGTACCTGCTACACTTGCGATTATTTACGCCTCTTATATCCCAAAAGTAGCAGATGGTGAAGTATTTCTTGAAGAGCTTCCTTGGATTCCATCGCTCGATATTTCCATCGTTTCTTATATAGATGGACTTAGCTTGCTATTCTCATTACTAATTACTGGAATTGGCTCATTGGTCGTACTTTACTCTATTTTTTATTTAGACAAACATAAAGAAAAATTACATAATTTTTATGTTTATTTATTATTATTTATGACCGCGATGCTTGGAGTAGTACAGTCGGATCATTTAATTACTTTGTACTTCTTTTGGGAGCTAACATCTATTTCATCATTTTTACTAATCGGCTACTGGTATAACCGTGATGCCTCTCGCCTTGGCGCACTGAAGTCTATGATGATTACGGTCGGTGGCGGCTTAATGATGTTAGGAGGATTCATCCTTCTTTATTTAATGGGAGGAACGTATTCAATCCGTGAACTTATTGTTATGGCACCTGATTTAGTGGAGCATCCGTTGTTCACATGGTCGCTCGTTTTAATACTTTTAGGAGCCTTTACGAAATCTGCACAATTCCCATTCTACATTTGGCTACCAGATGCAATGGAAGCGCCAACACCAGTTAGTGCATACCTTCACTCCGCAACAATGGTAAAAGCAGGTATTTATCTAGTTGCACGTTTTACACCAATTTTTGCGGCTTCCGAACTTTGGGTATGGCTCGTTACAGGTGTAGGTATCTTAACTTTGTTCTGGGGATCTTTCTTTGCAGTGAAGCAAACCGATTTAAAAGGGATTCTTGCATTCTCTACAGTGAGTCAGCTTGGACTTATTATGTCATTGCTTGGAGCTAGTGCCATAGCATTTCATGGCAATGGAGCAACAGATACGATCAAATTTGCTGCTTTTGCGGCAATTTTCCACCTTATAAACCATGCGACGTTTAAAGGTAGCTTATTTATGATTGCAGGTATTGTCGATCATGAAACAGGTACACGTGATATTCGTAAACTCGGTGGCTTAATGAGTATTATGCCGATTAGCTTTACAGTCGCAGCAATCGGAGGCTTATCAATGGCTGGTCTACCACCATTTAACGGCTTCTTAAGTAAGGAAATGTTTTTAACTGCAATGCTTGCACTTCAAAATTTTGAATTTTCCGGCTTTGAAACATGGGGAGCCCTCTTCCCTATTATCGCTTGGGTTGCAAGTATTTTCACATTTATCTATAGTTTCTATTTTGTCTTTAGAACATTTACTGGTAAATATACACCAGAGAAATTACCTCATAAACCACATGAGGCACCTTTTGGCATGTTGATTTCGCCGATGATTTTAGCAGCATTAGTCGTAACCATATTCTTTATTCCGAATCTGGTTGGTGATACTTTTGTAAAGCCAGCAGTACAAGCTATTCAACCATTCTTATATGATTCACCACAGGATGTTGATATTCATGTATCAGCGTGGCATGGTGAAATTACACCAGAATTACTCATGACAATTGGCATAGTAATTGTTGGGACTCTATTGTTTGTAGCATTACCGAAATGGCAGGGCATCTATCAAAAATTCCCACGCGCTTTGACATTAAATAATGTATATGACAAGATTATGCTCGGACTAGACGTTGGGTTAAATCGTGTATCACGTCTTTATATGACAGGCTCTATGCGTCATTACTTGCTATATATGTTTAGTAGCATTGCAGTGATTGTACTAGGTTCTTTATTTGTGAAAAATGCCTTTTCAATCTCCTTCCAAGACACTGCACCTATTCGTCCTTACGAAATCATTTTAGTTGTCGTTTTAGTCATTGGAACGGCCATTACAATTTTGGCAAAGTCACGTCTAACAGCCATTATAGGTCTTGGCGCTGTCGGCTACACGGTGGCATTATTCTTCGTTATTTTTAATGCTCCTGATTTAGCATTAACGCAACTTGTCATTGAAACGATTTCTGTTGCGCTATTTTTACTAGCGTTTTATCATCTGCCTAAGCTTGGCAAACGAGAAGAACGCATGAGATTCCAATTAAATCGTGCGATCGTTTCAATTGCTGTCGGTGTTATGGTAACGCTTTTAGCACTGTCCGCCCAATCACAAAAATTGATTCCAACTATTTCGAAGTATTATGAGGAAACAGTTTATTCAAAAGCCGGCGGTGGAAACATTGTCAATGTAATCTTAGTAGATTACCGTGGCTTTGATACATTATTTGAAATTACAGTGTTAGCTATTGCTGGGATGGCTATTTTAGCAATGATCAAGCTACGCATGAATAGAAAGGGGAAATCACATGAAAACAAATGATGTCATTATACAATTTACAGCAAAAATTGTATTCTTCATTATTTTCTTCTTCTCCATTCATATTTTTCTTGCTGGACATTATACTCCTGGGGGCGGTTTTGTAGGTGGACTGTTAACATCGAGTGCCGTTGTGCTCTTAGTCCTTGCCTTTGATTTAAATACGGTTCGTAAGGTATTACCAATAAATTATACGTATTTAACAGCAATTGGCTTACTACTAGCCTTTGCAACGGCCGCTTTCCCTATGTTTTTGGGCAAACCGTTTTTTACACATTTCTTTGATTATTTCGATTTACCGCTTCTAGGCAAACAGTCATTACACACGGCTATGCTTTTTGATAGCGGTGTCTATTTGGTTGTTGTCGGCGTTACGATGACCATTATTCAAACGATTGGGGAGGATGAATAGTGGAAATAATTATGGCGTTTGTCATCGGCTTTCTGTTTATGGCAGCGGTTTATTTAATCTTATCTAAAAGCTTATTGCGCATTATTATCGGGACAGGTCTTTTAAGTCATGGTGCCCATCTTCTTATTTTAACGATGGGTGGACTTGGCGGGGAAGCACCCCCTGTTTTAAAAGAAGGGGCTAAAACATTTGCGGACCCTTTACCACAGGCGCTAATTTTAACAGCCATTGTTATTAGCTTTGGGGTAACAGCGTTCTTCCTTGTACTTGCTTACCGTTCTTATCAGGAGCTCGAGACAGATGATATAAGCTTAATGAGAGGAAGTGATGAGGATGAATAACTTCCTTCTACTACCAATTATCATTCCGTTCTTCTTCGGCATAATTTTAATGTTTGGGCAAAAAAACTTAAAATACCAGCGTTCATTCGCTTTGCTTGGTATAGGACTTGCACTTATATCAGCCGTTTCGCTGCTTATAAAAGTTAAAAATGATGGTATTCAAAAGTTAACGTTTGGAGATTGGCCTGTGCCTTATGGCATTACGATGGTTTCTGATATGGTGTCCGCATTGCTTGTCACAACAACGCTGATCATTACCTTCTTTGTTGTTTGGTATGGCTTTGGTTCCATCACAAAAGAACGTGAACGCTTCTTCTATTATCCTGGGATTATGTTTATTTTAACTGGGGTTAACGGAGCATTTACGACAGGCGATATTTTTAACCTTTTCGTGTTCTTTGAGGTATTGTTAATGGCCTCGTATTTACTCATCGTTCTCGGGGGCGAAAAAGGGCAGCTGAAAGGTTCCATTAAATATATTTTAATCAATGTTATTTCATCTGCATTATTCGTTATTACAGTTGCCTTCCTTTACTCTGTAGTAGGTACATTAAACATGGCAGATATTGCAGTAAAAATTGCTGAAATCGATCAACCAGGCATTATTACTGTTATAGCTGTACTATTTTTAATGGTATTTGGGTTAAAAGCGGCTATTTTCCCGCTATACTTTTGGCTTCCAACATCTTATGCGGCAGCACCTATACCAGTGTTAACGCTATTTGGTGCACTACTAACAAAGGTCGGCATTTACGCTATTACTCGAACGTATACATTGTTCTTTGTTCATGATCTATCGTATACACATGATTTACTAATGGCATTAGCAATTGCAACAATTATTGCGGGCTGCATTGGCGCACTTGCCTATCATGATGTGAAGCTCATCATTATATATAACATTGTCATTGCTGTAGGTGTTATTTTATTCGGTGTATCTCAAATGAATGAGGTTGCCCTAAAGGGTGCAATGTTTTATTTAATTCATGACATGCTTATTAAAGCAGCGCTCTTTATGTTGATCGGTATAATCATCTACATTACCGGCACATCTGATTTACGAAAAATGGGCGGTCTTATGAAGAAATATCCTGCTCTTGGTTGGTTCTATTTAATTGCTGCATTTGGTTTAGCAGGAATTCCCCCACTTAGTGGCTTTGTCGGAAAACTCTTAATTGTACAGGGAGGTTTTGAGGCAGGCAGTATGTGGAGCAGTATTTTTATTTTAGCTTCATCACTTCTCGTTTTATTGTCAGTAATTCGTATTTTCCTTTATGCCTTCTGGGGTGAAGAAAAAGAAACAAAGGGTACTGTCGATAAAAAAGTCTATCGTACACTATTTGTGCCTACTGTTCTTTTAGTGCTCATTACCGTAGCATATGGTGTTGGCACTGAATGGATTACGCCATTTATGGACGATGCGGCAAAACTATTAAATGATCCATCTATTTATATAGATGCTGTATTGAAGGAGGATTAGTGCTATGGCATTTCAAATTATTTTAAATTTTGCACTTGCCTTCGTCTGGATGTTCCTTTCTTCTAATTACACGGCATCAGGCTTTATTGTTGGGTTCATTCTCGGTATTATATTGCTCGTTATTATGCGTAGATTTTTTACTACACGTCTTTACGTCTACCGTATATGGGCAATTATTAAGCTGACGTTACTCTTTTTAAAGGAATTAGTGTTAGCGAATATACAAGTTCTTCAAGTGGTCTTAAAGCCTAAGTTGGATATGCAGCCTGCATTCTTTGCCTATCCGACTGTTTTAACACAAGAATGGGAAATTACTTTATTATCAAGTCTTATTACATTAACCCCTGGTACAGTAGTAGTGCATGTATCAGATGATGCAAAAACTTTGTATGTACATGCTATCGATATTAGCGATGTCGATGAAGCAATTACAGCAATTCGAGATTCATTTGAGAAGGCGATTTTGGAGGTGAGTAAATCATGACAACATTTATTATTACTGCAATTGTGGTGATTTGCTTATCGTTGGTTGCAGTTATTTATCGAATGGTTAAAGGACCTTCTGCATCAGACCGTGTAGTAGCACTGGATTCATTGGGTGTGTCAGTCATTTCGCTAATTGCACTATTTTCAGTATTGGTTGAAACAAGCTTCTTCCTTGAAATTATATTATTGTTAGCGATCTTATCGTTTATCGGTACTGTTGCTTTCTCTAAATTCATAGAGAAAGGAGATATCATTAAACGTGACAATTCTCGCTAATAGTTTAGTTATCTTTTTCATTTCTGTAGGGGTGCTATTTATTGTCGTGACAGCCATTGGTCTTGTCCGTTTACCTGATTTGTACACACGCGCTCACGCTGCCTCAAAAAGTGCAACACTCGGTGTCATGTGCGTACTCATTGGCGTATTCTTTCACTTTTGGCTGATTGAAGATCACTTCAATCCCCGCATTTTGCTAGGTATATTATTCCTGTTCATCACAGGTCCTGTTGGAGGACATATTATGACTCGCTCCTCATACATCGCTGGTGTAAAACCTTGGAAAGGCACAGTACGTGACGATCTCGGACCTGAAATCGATCGAATGAAAAAAGAACAAGGCATTAAATAACTAAATGGCCAATGAAATCATCTAGACTTCATTGGCCATTTTTTAATTACTTGATAGCATATAAAATTCCTTCTCTAAACCGATACCTTCCCAAAAGTTTAATGCTAAGTCATTTTCTAAATCTACATAAACATTTACTATAGAAGTATCGTGTTCGTCATTAAACCAATTCACTAAATCATCTACTAGACGTTTAGCAACCTTCTGTCTTCTATATTCTGATACTACGTAAACTTCGTCTATTTGACCATAATTCATATCGTATATAAAATCCTTTTTAATCGAAGCCATTCCAAAACCTATCATTTCTTTGTGTTCATTAGTTGCTATATAAATGGCTCCATATTTTGATTGAATATAATGTTCTAGCTGTTCTTGAATGCCATTTCTTTCACTTTCCTCTAATTCACATTCTGCTGTTTCTTTAGCATTTCCATTCCATAGTTCCAGTATTTCATTTAATAATTTTTGACTTACAACATCCTTGGTTAATAATTGTATATGTATGCTCATTTCTTTCATCTCCTATCACATTTGATGATTAAATCATCTCATAATAATTGGAATTATCCAAAGAAATTGGGCTAATAACCAAAAGTTGTGGATGGCATTTGTTAAAACGTATGCCATGTAGGTTGATCCTCGTTCCTGTTGGGCGACTCCTTGAGGATAGCGTCGAGGGCACTGAAAAAGTGGTTAGATAAAGGAAGTAGCGAATTTTTTCTCTACTTCCTTTTCTTTTTCATCTATAATTATTAGTATACTGTTCATTTTAGGTGGTGCTTTTTATGCTTTCCAAACAAGAAACGCTTGCTCTTAGTCCTCATATGGCAATCTATGATTTAGTTGTGCCAAAAGATAATATGCTTCGTCAAATGAAGGAATTAATTGATTTTACTTTTGTTTTAGAGGAATTAGAGACTAAATATTGTCTAGATAATGGTCGTTACGCTATTTCACCTATTCGTATGTTCAAATATTTATTACTTAAGGCAATTTATGATATTTCTGATGTTGATGTAGTAGAACGTTCTAAATATGATATGTCCTTTAAATATTTTTTAGATATGGCACCAGAAGAAGGTGTTATTGAGGCAAGTTCTTTAACAAAATTCCGTCGATTACGTTTACAAGATGTCCAATTGTTAGATTTACTCATTCACAAAACCGTAGAACTAGCTATTGCACAGGGTGTTTTAAAAAGTAAAACATTGATTGTAGACGCAACACATACGAAGGCACGCTACCAACAGAAGTCCCCGAAAGAGTTTTTACAAGAGAAATCAAAACAGGTACGAAAAGCCGTGTATCAATTCGATGAAACAATGAAATCAAAATTTCCCACTAAACCGACTTCTCAAGATATCCAAAAAGAAGTGGACTATTGTCACCAAGTCATTCAAATAATAGAAGAAAATAAGGCTATTGCTCAAATACCAAGTGTACAAGAAAAAGTAAATGTCCTCAAAGAAGTTATTGAAGATTATGAGCTTAAAATAAATTACTCAGCTGATCCTGATGCACGTGTCGGTTATAAATCTAAAGAGAATCCTTTCTTTGGTTATAAAACACATTTGGCAATGAGTGATGAAAGACTTATAACAGCAGTAGTTGTAACAACAGGTGAAAAAAGTGACGGGAATTATTTACAAGAGCTAGTAGAGAAGAGTGAGCAAGCAGGCATAGAAGTGAACACCATTCTTGGAGATACAGCGTATTCTGGTAAAGAGAATTTATTATACACAAAAAAGAAAGAGATTCAACTCATTTCAAGGCTACATCCTGTTATTACGAACGGTCAACGGAAGCAAGAAAGTAAGTTTGAGTTTAATAAAGATGCCGATTTATATGTGTGCCCTGCTGGACATTTAGCAAAGAGTAAAAGTATTAAAAAGCGTAAGAATTCCACGCAAAATACACAATTAAAATATTTCTTTGATATAGAAAAATGTAAAGTTTGTCCTTTAAAAGAAGGGTGTTATAAAGAAGGAGCGAAAACAAAAAGTTATTCAGTTTCTCTTCTGTCAAATGAACACATAGAACAAGAAGTGTTTCAGGAAACGGAATCCTTTAAACAATTGGCAAAAGAACGCTATAAAATCGAAGCAAAGAATAGTGAAATAAAAAACAGACACGGGTATAATCAAGCAAACGCCACGGGTCTATTTGGTATGCAAATACAAGCAGCCGCAACGCTATTTGTCGTGAATATGAAGAGAATTTTAAAACTAATGAACGAAAAAAGCAAAGAATAATGAAAGAAATCGGACGACCCCTTCCTAAAAAAGGATGAAATGGCGCCCGATATTTTTTTTGAGTTAAAAAATTTTAATTTTGATGAGTTTTTCAGTGCCCTCGATTAGCGTCACAGATGAGACCCTGGAGCGAGCAACGCGAGTGAAGCGGCTCATCGGACGCCCCCAGGAAGCTTTGCTCTGTGCGAAAATGAAGCGGCAGCAACAAATGTTTTCTGTGCGAAAGCGAAGCAGCAGCAAAAAAGAGCCCAGTCGGGACGGAAATCAATCCCTCGTTTTTTGCCGAAGAGCCAAAAAAGAGTTGTCTCAGCGCAAGAGACAACTCTTTTCTTAGTATTGAAAAATAAAATGATCAAGGTAATCTTTGTGAATATTTTAGTGTCGAGCCCCAAAACCGAATCGCTAAAGCTCCTTTCGTTCGTTTTATAGGAATACTTTGAAGATTTATCGAAACAAAATTGCTCTTTATCGAAACAAAATCGCTCTTTATCGAAACTTTTTAGGCTTTTATCGAAACAAAATCGCTCTTTATCGAAACTTTTTGGGCTTTTATCGAAAAACAAGCTCTTTCTATCAAAGAAATCAACCACACGTTATGGTGATGGGCCAGATTTATCAAATATAACCTTTTGAAGTTAAAATATCTGTGAGCTGGTCTACACATTTTTCGATGGAATAGCTTTCTGTGTCTAAAATAATTTCTGGGTTTGCGGGTTCTTCATAGGGAGCACTAATACCTGTAAAGTTTGGGATTTCTGCATTCCGTGCTTTTTTGTAAAGTCCCTTCGGATCACGCTTTTCACACGTTTCAACAGAACATTTCACATAGACCTCTAGAAATTCTCCCTCATCTACTAGCGCACGGACAACTTGACGATCTTCTCGGTAGGGTGAAATAAAGGCAGTCAGAACAATGTGACCACTTTCTACAAAAAGCTTAGATACCTCCCCTATACGTCGAATATTTTCCTTACGGCCTGCTTCATCAAAACCTAAATCCTTATTCAAGCCATGACGAACATTATCACCATCTAAGACAAATGCTTGATTGCCACGTTCAAAAAGTCGTCGTGCAAAGACGTTCGCCACAGAAGATTTTCCTGAAGCTGATAAGCCAGTGAACCATAAAATAAAGCTTTGATGTTTGTTTTGTGTACGACGCTCCACTTTCGTAATAGAAGCTTCATGCCAAACGATGTTAGAACTCACTTTAAAACCTCCTTACGCATTCCTTTAATCAGTACATCAACAACCTCTTTACGACTAAATGTACTTGGAGGCACTTCGCCATTACGCAACATTTCTCGAACCTTAGTACCCGATAAAATTACATGTGCTGCGCTATCATGTGGACAAGTTTTCGTCGTCGCCATTCCTTCACATTTATTGCAATAGAAGCTATGCTCAAATTTCAATGGAACAATCCCTAATTCATCTTCCGTAAATTGTTCAAATATTTTTTGGGCATCATATGTGCCATAGTAATCACCAACCCCTGCATGATCACGTCCAACGATAAAGTGCGTACAGCCATAGTTTTTTCGTACAAGTGCATGGAAAATGGCTTCCTTTGGCCCTGCATAACGCATTGCAGCTGGAAACACACCTAATTGCACGCGATTTTCAGGATAATAATTTTTCAGTAAAACCTCGTAGCTTTCCATGCGAATTGTAGCTGACACATCGTCTGATTTCGTTTCCCCAACAAGCGGGTTTAAAAATAATCCATCAATTGTCTCAAGTGCCGCCTTTTGAATATATTCATGTGCCCGATGCACCGGATTACGTGTTTGGAAGCCAACAATAGTTTTCCAGCCCTTTTCTGCAAACAAATGACGTGTTTCAATCGGATCAAATGAATACGCAGGAAACTTTTGCTCAAGGCGTTTTACTAATGTAATTTTTCCGCCCACATAAATACTTGGACGTTCCTGCAGCTTTCTAACACCAGGATGCTCTAAATCCTCTGTGCCATATATTAACAATGCCTCTTTCCGTTTATTCGGCTCATAAATATCAGCGATCTCAATAACACCGTAAACAACATCACCATATACTAGTTTTGCCTCATTGCCAGGTTGTAATGTTGCCGCTACTTCCTTTGTTACAGGTAATGTAATCGGAATACTCCACACCACGCCTGATGCTAAACGTGTATGCTCAACAACGGATTCATAATCTTCCTGCGTTAAAAAACCTTCAATTGGACTGTAACCACCGATAGCAATTAACTCTAAATCACTAAGTGAAATGGCATCAAGCTCAATAACTTTATTTATATGTGTTGTATCCTTCTCTGGATTAAAGGCTTGCACTAATCGTCCACCATGTGGTTGTAAACTCATCAAAATCTCCTCCTATTTTTATTGAATTATTAGGTTTTATATTTAAGTTTATTTGTGTATTAATTGGGGTTTCTTGCTGATTTGATCGGATTTCGGTCAAAAGTGATCGGCTTCCACTCAAATGTGATCGGGTTTCATTCAAAAGTGATCAGCTCCCGCTCAAAAGTGATCGGCTCCCGCTCAAAAGTGATCGGCTTCAGCTCAAATGTGATCGGCTTCAGCTCAAATGTGATCGGCTTCAGCTCAAATGTGATCGGCTTCAGCTCAAATGTGATCGGCTTCAGCTCAAATGTGATCGGGTTCCACTCAAATGTGATCGGCTTCGCTCAAAAGTAATCGGCTTCCCCACTAAATTTAATTGGCTACCATTAAATCCCTTCACCTGCGTCATAGATTGAGCGCTCTTCTTCACGCATTGTTCGCATTAAGCTAATAACACCAAGCGTTCCAACAATAATAGTGCCAGTTAATACGATGGCATAGAGATCTTTCTCTAAAAATAGCTGTACTAAAAAATAAGAAATGACTAAAGAAAAAATTGGCGAGACAATCCAAATACGGAGTATTTTTTTCACGATATGTTTATGAAAAATTTGTTTCCCGTTTTTGGCCATCCCCATTCCGATGATGGAAGAGGATGTTACTTGTGTTAACGGCACGGGAAGCCCAAAAATAGAGCTAATGCCGACAAGGAGTGCACCTGTACTCGATATCAATATCCCTTCCGCCTTCTCAAAGCGCACAATTTTTTTACCGTTTGTTTCAAGTACTCGTTTTCCTAGTAGCATTGCGCCAAGCGCTACAAATGCCCCACCAAGCCATATTCCATGTGTTACGCCCATCATGCCTGCACCAACAAGAGGGCCAACTGCATTTGCTACGTTATTCATCCCTGCTGAAAATGCTTCGAAAAATCCGGCAAAGACAAGAAGAATCGTTAATATCGGTCGATCCTTTAACAAGCCCTTGCCCCGTAATTTATACAGCCACTTACCAAAGACAAGTGCAATAACGAACGCAACAACCGGAATAATTATCCAAAATGAAATAATGACAAGCAATGATTTTACATATAACACTCTATAAGCGATCCCAACACCTACAACCGCTCCCACTGTTACTTCACTCGTCGATAGTGGAATGCCTAACAGATTAGCTAGGAATAGCGAGCTTGTTGCAGAAATCAAAATAATAATGACAATCTTTACAGTAATGTACTCCTGTGGCATAATGCCGGAGCTGATTGTTTTTACTACCTCTCCACCACCAAGAACAGCACCGCTAAAAACTCCCACTGAGCATATTAGCAATGCTTGCCAAGCTTTTTTGATGGCACCTGCACCGTAAGCGACTCCCATTGAAGCTGCTGCTCCACTGGCACCTATATTCATCGCAAAAAATAAACTAATGGCTATTGCAACATATTCAAGCATGGCAAAACTCCTTTACTCATGTAACCCACATTCCGTTTTACCAGAATCCTTCCATCTACCTGAACGTAAATCATCCATCGTAAATGCGGGTTTTGTACAATGCTCACAACCAATACTTGGATAGCCTCTGTCGTGTAAAGGATTGTAAGGCAAATCATGCTTTGAAACATATCGCCAAACATCCTTCCATGTCCAATGAATGAGTGGACAAATTTTAATCGACTTAAATTTATCATCACGATTGATAAAATTTGTATTTTGTCGAGTTGCTGATTGTTCACGACGCAAGCCTGAAATCCAAGCTTTTGCACCTGCTAACGCTTCATGTAACGGCTTTATTTTGCGAATATCGCAGCATTTATTTGGATTAGACTTCCATAGTTCATCACCGTATTGCGCTGCTTGCTGTGCTAGCGTAAGTGCTGGTTTTTGCATAATAACGTTAAGCTGTGGATATTTTTCTTTTACTCTATCTATCGTTTCATACGTTTCCTTAAAATGAACATCTGTATCTAAAAAGACAATCGTTGCATCAGGCTTCACCTTTGAAATAAGATCAATCAAGACAATTCCCTCAATCCCAAAGCTACATGCATAAACGATATCTTCTCCGTATTCTGCATAACTCCACTGTAAAACCTCCAGTGCAGCCTTATAAACTTCATCAACATTACAATTCATTGTCGGTTCATGCCAAGTTGCATACGTTAACATATAATCCCCCTTCGTAACGAAAAAGGGCGTTCTAACGAAAGACAAAATGATAAACATGTCTTTGTTAAAACGCCTCTAGTTTGACTAGCCAGCTTATTATGAAACGATTGTTTTAACTACCTTTCTACAATCATTCCTCTTATCACCAAGATATACTAAGCACACCTAGTAGTCAACTAGGTTTTTAAGAAAATTCATTTTATTGCACCCTATTTTTATGTTTGACACTTGAAGGTTGGAGTATCTCCGACGATTGCCATGTAGCAGAGAAATTTGCTCACATAACTACCATTCTATTTTATTTATGATGAAAATCTCGTCCGTCGTTAACAGCAGTTACATAGCCTGCACGAATAACAAAGTCTCCGAAATGCTCGCCATCTAAACGTTCCTTTGCATAGTGTAGAAGGATTGGACGAAGTTCCGCTAAAATCTCCTCTTCACCGATATTTTCACGATAAATTTTATTGAGACGATCACCAATAAAGCTTGCTCCTAAATACATATTATATTTCCCTGGGCCTTTACCGATAAAACCAATCTCAGCCATTGCCGCACGGGAGCAACCATTCGGACAGCCTGACATACGAATAACAATTTCTGTATCGTTTAAGCCTGCTTCATCGATGATGGTTTCAATTTTTGTAATAAGGGAGGGCAAATAACGCTCCGCTTCTGCCATCGCTAAACCACATGTTGGTAACGATACGCAAGCAATCGAATTACGCCGTAAAGCAGAATAGTGCGCACCATCTGTAAGCTTATATTGCTCTATAATAACAGTGATTTCCTTCTTTTTTTGCGACGTTACATTACTAATCATTAAATTTTGGTTTGGTGTTAAGCGGAAATCACCCGTATGCACTTTAGCAATTTCACGTAATCCTGTTAGAAGCTCATAATTTTCAAAGTCTTTAATACGGCCATTTTGAATAAATAATGTATAGTGCCATTTGCCGTCTGCACCTTCAATCCATCCATATTCATCACCTGTACGTTCAAAGGTAAACGGGCGAGCTTGTTGGATGTCCCAGCCTAGACGACGTGTTAGCTCTTCATTAAACCACTCAAGCCCTCTTGCATCAATGGTATATTTAAAACGTGCATTTTTACGCACTGAACGATTCCCATAATCACGCTGAATCGTAATAATCTTTTCTGACGTTTCCAGTAGTTTATCAGGTGTAATAAAACCAATAATACGAGCAAGTTGTGGGTATGTTTCATGATCACCATGTGTCATTCCCATCCCCCCGCCAACTGCCACGTTAAAGCCTACTAATTTATCATCCTCAACAACGGCAATCAATCCAATATCTTGTGAGAATACGTCCACATCGTTACTTGGCGGAATAGCAATACCAATTTTAAATTTACGTGGCAAATATTGCGCACCGTATATAGGTTCAATTTCTTCATCCTGACTATCGACTACCTTTTCACCATCAAGCCACAACTCATGGTATGCTCGTGTTCTTGGTAGTAAATGCTCACTTAGTTTTGCTGACCAATTATAAATCTCCTCATGTAATGCAGATTGGTTTGGATTCACATTACACATTACATTACGATTGACATCCCCGCAGGCAGCGAGAGAATCCAATAATACCTCATTAATTTCCTGCATATATTTTTTGACATTCCATTTTAAAATGCCGTGCACTTGGAATGCCTGGCGTGTCGTTAATTTTAAAGAGCCATTACCATATTTTCTCGCCATTTCATCCATTACTAGCCATTGTGCTGGTGTAGCTGCCCCACCCGGCGTACGTACGCGCACCATAAATTGATAAGCCGGCTCTAGCTTTTGACGCTGGCGTTCATTCCGAAGATCACGATCATCTTGTAAGTAACTACCATGGAATTTCATTAGACGGTTATCGTCCTCTGGTATACCAGAGCTTAATGGATTATTCATCGTACGTTCAAGTGTTCCACGTAAATAATTACTTTCGCTTTTAATACGCTCTACATCACTAGGCTTTCCTGGTTGTGGAGGTAAAATAATTTTTTCAGTCATTTTTTATCGCCCCTTTATTAATAAACGTCACGTTGATAGCGCTTCTGTTGTTTTAATTCATTGACAAAGGCTTTCGCTTCCTCTGGTGTTTTTTGCCCTTGATGCTCAATGATGCGATGTATTGTTGCATCCACATCAGCCGCCATCGATTTTTCATCGCCACAAACGTAAATAACAGCTCCTTGCTCTATCCATTCATAAAAGCTCGCGGCATTTTCCTCCATTTTATGTTGAACATATATTTTTCTATCTGTGTCTCGGGAGAAGGCTACGTGCATTTGACTTAGTGTATTTGAAGCTAGCCAGCGCTGCCAATCTGTTTGATAAAGAAAATCTGTTACAAAGTGTTGATCGCCCAAAATTAGCCATGATTTCCCTTCAACACCTAGCTCCTCTCGCTCCTCCAAAAATGCACGGTACGGAGCGACACCTGTACCAGCACCGATCATAATAATCGGTGTGTCCGCTTGCTCTGGCAATCTAAAGTTCGGATTTTTATGCACATAGATTGGTAATGTATCGCCAATTTGAATACGCTCTGCAACGCTACCAGAGCAAACGCCAAGACGTTGTCGCCCATTCGTTTCATAGCTTACTTTGCCAATTGTTAAATGCACTTCTTCACTGTTTGCCTTTTGACTACTAGCAATTGAATATAGTCGCGCTGGTATTTTACGTAGCAATTCTACAAATTGCTGTGCATCCCATGTAAACGGCGCGAAGTCCTCAGCAACGTCAAGTAAATCTCTTCCTCTTGCATAGTCCTTCCAGGCATTCGTGTCTTCAAGTAGCTTTGTAAATTCCTGATGCACCGTATAGGCACCAATTTTTCGTAACAATGGCCTAGACAGCACTGTTATTTCTAGCTTTTTTTGTAATGCATCCTTGAATGGCAGTGTTTCTTCAAATACATTTACCTCAGTTTGTGGATCAAACTGTAACGCTGTTATTAAAGCATCGACTAGTCTTTCATCATTTTCTGGTTGAATACCAATACTATCCCCTGGTTCGAAATAAAAGTTTGCACCCTCGATGGATAACTCAATATGATGTGTTTCTTTGTTTGAGCCACGGCCATTTAAATTAATGTTTTCAAGTACTTCAGCATTAAACGGATTTTTACGAGAGTATGTAGTGTCTCCTTGGGTAGTCTGATGCTGTGTAGTCGATGTAGCAGCTATATCAGTCTGTTGAAACAATTCCTGCTGAACAGCTGAGAACCATTGTGCTGCCGCGTCATCATAATCTACATCACAATCTGTACGAGGTACGATTCGAGTTGCCCCTAACTTAGCAAACTGCTCATCAAAATCCTTTCCTGTTTTACAGAAAAACTCATAGGAGCTATCTCCTAAGGCTAGCACTGAATAATGAAGATGCTCTAACTTCGGAGCACGCTTACTATGCAAAAATTCGTAGAACTGTATTGCTTGATCAGGTGGTTCCCCTTCCCCATGTGTGCTTACAATAAGTAAAAGATTTGTTACCTTTTTTAAATTATTCGGCTTAAATGTTGCTAACGAAGAAATTGTTACGTCAACTTCATTATCTTTCAATGCTGAGGCGTATTTTTCAGCTAACCCCTGGCTATTGCCTGTTTGTGAGCCATATAAAATCGTCACTGTTTTGGTGATTGGTTTTACTGTCGGCTTTGCTTCTTCAACGATGGTATCAATAGTTGCTAGTGGAGCACTTAAATAGCCGTTTAACCAAATCCTCTGTTCCCCTGTTAATTTAGGAAGCAGCTCATTTAACAGCTTTACCTGCTCCTCATTAAATGGACTGTTGATTACTTGCAATTTCAATCTTGCCACCTCGCGTATTAGTATTATTTTCTTCTCTTCGTAATTTGTCTGAACTCGGTTGTTCTTCATTACTTTTTCTCAAGACATTTGCTTGTCATGTTATCTCTAAACTTATTTTGGCTGGCGTTATCGAAGTCGTATTTTTTCCTTCTTTTCAATTTGGACCACGTAGGAATTTTGCACAATCAATGTTATGGATCCGTGGTTCACCGTATTTAAAATTTGGCGGACATTATCTAATGCTAGATTAATATTTTCAGTCCTTTTATCTACCATTCCAAAACACCTTCCTCATTAAATTTTAGTAATTGCTCAATGCGTTCCACTAAAACTTTCCTTACGTTGTCGTCATAGCCTAAACTTTCACATAAAATAATGTTCTTGTTCTCATAGTTTTGTAATCGACTTGTTATGCTTTGACGCAAAATCCCAGTAAATAATAAATAAGGTACTATAAACACTTGATTGGCCTCATTCTTCTCTTGCTGTAGCCAATCTTCAAACGTAGGACCCATTCCATACAAAAAGCATGTGTCTACAGCTTCATAAGCATATTTGTCACGTAATCTTGTTGCAATTTTAGCTAAATCACTCTTTACTGAAGGATCACTACTCCCACGACCTATTAGTAAAACACTTGCATTGTGAGTAGGTAACCTAGCTTCTAAAATTCTAGTCTGTAGTGTATCGATTAATAGTTCATGGACACCAAGTGGTTCACCGTATGTAAATCGCACTTGTGGATGCTGTTTTTTGGCTTTATCAATCTCACTTGGAATATCGTGCTTTGCATGTTGAGCAGCTAGTAATAATATAGGCATGATAGCAATAGCCGTGGCTCCTCTGTTAATACAGCTATCTATGCCTTCAGCAATTGACGGTGCCGTGAGTTCTAAAAAACAAATTTCTTGAATCGGTAGCTCAATCTCCTGTTGTACGCTCTTTAGAAAGGTAACGGCTTGCTCCACTCCCGCCTTTACACGACTTCCATGAGCGATATATAAAATAGCTTGCATGAACCCACATCCTTATACAGAAATCTCTGCCAAATTCGACTGTGGAATGTTTTGCTCGAACCATTGAATTGATTCTCTCAAGGTAACAACTTTTCCCACTACAATTATGCTTGGATTTTGAATATTTTCGCGCTGCACTATATCTTCAATATTGGCTAAAGTACCAGTGACAGTTTTTTGCTGAGAAAATGTGCCCCAATGGATGAGTGCTACTGGTGTTTCTTCATCACGCCCATATTTGAGTAGCTGCTGACGGATATATGGAAGATTACCGACCCCCATATAAATCGCAATTGTCTCAATTCCTTTTGCGAGACTTTCCCATCGAATTGCATCATCCTTGCCCTCTTGCATATGTCCAGTGACCATTGCAAAACTTGAGCTTAAATCACGATGCGTAACAGGAATCCCTGCATAGGCTGGCGCTGCTATCCCGGAAGTGATGCCAGGTACAATTTCGAAAGGAATATGATGCTGCGCTAAAACTTCAGCTTCCTCAGCTCCTCTTCCAAAAACGAATGGGTCACCCCCCTTTAATCTCGTAACAATCAATCCTTGCTGTGCATAGCTGACAAGTGATCGATTAATCTGTTCTTGAATCATGGCATGCTGCTGAGGCAACTTACCGCAAAAGATGAGCTTAGCCTCTCGTTTAGCATAAGATAACAGCTCTTTATTGATGAGTCTGTCATACAGGATGACATCTGCACATTCGATACAGCGCAATCCTTTTACAGTGATAAGATCAACATCGCCAGGACCAGCACCTACTATAAAAACTTTTCCCATTAGATTTCACTCCTCTACCGCTTTGTTTTCGCTACAAAATAACATTTGTTGTTGCTGTCGCTCCGCTTTCGCACAGTTAAAACAATTGTTGCTGTCGCTCCGCTTTCGCACAGTAAAACAATTGTTGCTGTCGCTTCGCTTTCGCACAGATAAAACAATTGTTGCTGTCGCTCCGCTTTCGCACAGTTAAACATTTGTTGCTGTCGCTTCGCTTTCGCACAGTTAAACCATTGTTGCTGTCGCTCCGCTTTCGCATAGTTAAACATTTGTTGCTGTCGCTTCGCTTTCGCACAGTTAAACATTTGTTGCTGTCGCTCCGCTTTCGCACAGTTAAACCATTGTTGCTGTCGCTTCGCTTTCGCACAGTTAAACAATTGCTGAATGAAGATAAAAAGGCTCATATTATCCATAGGCATAGCAGTCTGTGAATAATATGAGCCTCTAGTTTACTAGTCAGCTTCGTTTTTTAATTCTTAGTAATATAATAAGAATAATAAAGAATTCGTTTTATTCTGTCAACGATTTATTTAATACTTAGCAAATGATTTTCATTCGATCACAACACACTTTCAATTTTTTGTTATTCCAAAAGGGCTCATCACAGCATCACAGATGAGACCATGGAGCGAAGCGGCTCATCGGACGCCCCAGCCGGAACGTTATTTCCAAATAAATGTTATTTACTTAATTTATTTAGGAAATATTAAAATGGCTATTATTATTAAAGAAAAAACCAGCTGTCGATTTTGTTACCGACAGCTGGTTTGCAATTTTTTATTTTATTCGAATTAATACGGTCTATAACGATGCCGTCTATATGGTGGATACGGTGGGTATGGTGGATAGTATGGATATTGATTAAATTGCGTTCCAAGTAACCCTCCTAAAAATCCTCCAAAAAACGGCGCACCGAAAGTCCAAAAGCCTCCTCCTGGGTAACCTCCGAAAAATGACATATGCTACCTCCCTTTTTACTCTATCGTATGAAGGAATATACATATATCACATGTATATTGCCTACTCTATTTTTCTTCTCCTAAACGTTGCACAAAGTTTGCTAGTGTACGTACCATTACACCTGTACCACCTTTTGGGCCTAGGTCATGTACAGCAATAGCATCTGATGTTCCTGCAATATCTAAGTGAATCCATGGTGTATCACCAACAAACTCACCAACGAAGCCTCCACCAAAGATCATATGTCCATCACGACCAGGAGAGTTATTTAAATCAGCGACATCTGATTTACGAATTCGTTTTTTATCACTTTCTGTTAAAGGCATACGCCATACAAATTCATCCGTCTCTTGTGAAGCTTCCATGAAAGCCGCAAAGAATTCATCATCATTAGAAAGCGCACCTGTTTTATCCATCCCAAGTGCAGTAATCACTCCACCTGTTAACGTTGCAACATCGATAAGGGAAGTAACACCTTGTTGCTTAGCATATGTAGTAGCATCCGCTAATACAAAACGTCCCTCAGCATCGGTATTTAAAACTTCTACCGTTTTACCACTATATGTCGTAATGACATCGTCTGGCTTAAACGCTGTGCCAGATACCATATTATCAGTAGAACCAATAACGGCTACGACATTTTTATTAGGACGTAATTCGCCGATGATTTTCATGGCACCTAGTACTGCTGCCGCACCGCCCATATCGCCCTTCATGCCTACCATTGAATCTTTTGGCTTTAAGGAATAGCCACCTGTATCATACGTAACCCCTTTGCCGACAAGGCCAATTGGATCTTCAAAATTTTCAGTCGCTTTATACTTTAATGTTATTAAACGAGGTTCTTCATAGGAGCCTTGATTGACACTTAAAATACCGCCCATACCTAGTTCCTCTAGTTGTGCTTTATCTAAAATTTCAACTTCAAAATCATACTCCACTGCTAGAGATTCTGCATAATTAGCTAAATCTGTCGCTGTAAGTAGATTTGGTGGTAAATTGATTAAGCTACGTGCTTCGTTCACTGCATCTGCATAAATAACACCAACTTCAAAGCTTGCCACTACCTCATCTATGTCATCAACAGTAGTCACAAGATGAACACCGTCAATTCGCTTATCTACTTCATTGGAAGTTGTTTTGTAATGAGGAATTGAATAATAACCAAGACCTGTTCCTTCACCCGCTAAAAACGCAACATCTGCCACAGTAATAGTATCTGTCGTAAACGATTCAAGCCAAATTGAATATTCTTTAACTTTTAAGGCTCTAAGTTCCTTACCGACCAATCCAAAGGCTGCACGAACATCACCTTCTGTTAAGTTTTTACGTTCATCCAAACCAACAAATAAAATGCGTTTAAGATTTGAGTGGACTTTCACGAATGGCAATTTCGTAATTCTTTTTAGCTCTGTCGATACGTCCCCTGCACCAAGCCACGCATCAAGTGATTCTCCATAAAATGATGAAAAGCTTGCCCAATCCTGCATTTGCTCACGATGTTTAGTGACCCCTACTACTAACACCTCAGTAGAAATCGTTTCAAATGTTTTTGCTTCTTTTACAATATGCATGTAAATTCCTCCATTCAATATTTATTATACCTAAGTTTCAGAAAACGCGTAATATTTGGCTTTTAGAAAATAATGAATGTTATAATAAAAGCAATTATAAGTGAAGGTTGTGATGATTATGAGTTTACTTCAAAATACCCCTTTACTCGTCGCCCTCTTTGCCGTTCTCTTTGCACAGTTTGTAAAAATCCCTATTCATTTTTTAATGACAAGACAAATTAACTGGGGCTTAATCACTTCCACTGGAGGTATGCCTAGCTCACACTCCGCTTCCGTAACAGGACTAACAACCTCTGTTGCCTATGAAACAGGGTTAGATTCCCCAATTTTTGCCGTAGCCGCTATGTTTTCATTTATCGTAATGTATGATGCGAGTGGAGTACGCTATCAGGCAGGTCAACATGCAGCTGTTTTAAATCAACTACGTAAGGACTTTCAACTACTGCTTCATGATTTTAAAAAATGGCCGCAAATGGATGGACAGGAAAAAATGGAAGAGCTAAAAACATTGTTGGGGCATAAAAGGAGTGAGGTATTTTTTGGGGCACTAACTGGAATTTTTATCGCCATCATAACCTACCAGTTTATTTTGTGAAAAGTTGACACATCCTCCTGTCGAGGCTGTGTTTTTTTGTTTATCGGAACACTTTTGTGATTTATCGGAAACTTTCAAAAAAAATCAGCGGATGTTTGGACACCCACTGAAAGAAGTTAAAACATTCGATATCCACTTTTACGTAAATAAATCATGACAATTCCAGCTACAATTGAGCCTGCAAAGCCACCAGATAAAATAGCAATATCTACAAATTGCAGTGCTTGCAACTTATCTAAAAGTGCTGGAAATGCGGAACCTGGTTTGAAAATATAATCAAAAAAGCTTACTTCATCGACAATAAAGATAACTACAATTGGATACACTATCGCCATTAACCATGTCATTCGTAGAAGCATATTCAATAAAAATCCGATACCAAAGAACATGACGAAAAATAACAAAATTGAAATGATTAACTGTACTATTGAAACTGGACCATCCATGTATGTATAACCTCCGTTTTCCTCTCATTAGTTTACATGATTACTACAACGCTTTCAATGAACATATCCTTGATTTCGCTTGTTCGTCATATTTAGGAAAATCATTAAGTACATTCCGTTACTGGGAGACGCTCCTTGGGGCAAAGCTCTTCCTCTGTCACATTATTTTTTAAAGAACAATCTATAAGAAGAATATCCAAATACATCCCCTGGATTAATACCTTCAATTCCCTCTAATTGGTGCCTTTCAAATTGGTTGGCTGCCATTTCCTTTAACATAACTGATGTCATTTCATCCTGTGCAAGCTCCTTTGGATACATCCATTTCGCTTCTAATAATTCATTTTCCTGAATGCAAATCTTCTGTTGCTCATCTTTCATCCGACAATAAAAAATCGCCATATTATCACTAATGTCACCACGAATTACACCCGTTCGAAAACCGATTAAGCCAGATACATAGCAATCGATACCTGTTTCTTCCTTTAATTCGCGAACAACCGCTTCATCCACGGTTTCACCAGCATCGACAAAACCAGCTGGTAATGACCATCTTCCTTTTAATCCGCTATAAGCCTTTTTGACAACTAGCCATTGACCTAGCTCATTTACAGTAACCCCTGCTACACCTAACCAAACTTTTCCTCTATCTTTTCTCATCATCATCACCTCTATAACACTATTATAACGGCCTATTTTCCATATATAGAAGTATTAATTCAGAATTTTATGGTTACTCCACAGTGCTAGTCATAAAATACTCGTGTACACCAATTTTGTAATTATGTTACACTCGTTACAATGACTGAATATTCCCTCATTTCAAAGGAGGAGAGTTTTTGTTAAATGAACTATCACCTAGTACAAAGTTTTTTATTACGGCGATCGTATTACTTTTAATATCGCCCATTATTATTTTCATGTTGCCATTAACTATTTCTCAAACATTTTATTTTAGTAGAGATAATATCGTGCTGATTACGCCAACAAACAACTTCACTATGCTTTTCTTAGCAATCGCATTAATTATTTTAACGTTCATCATGCTTGGATTCAAAAGAAATAAATACACCTATTTGATTACGATTATAGTAATTATGAGCAGTCTGGTTTTAGGCTATTTTTCTCTTGTAAGTTATATCGCTATACAGAAAACACAAATTATTTTTAAAGAATTTCATCATCAAACCACATATGAATGGCCGGATATTAAAGAAGTCATTTATGAATATGAAGTAGGTACAGTAGGCACTTATTATTTTCAAACTAAAAATAACGAAAAGTTTGTCATTGAAGAAAACGGGCAATTTGGCGGAGAGGAAAAAAGCGCCATTTACCATTTAGCAAATGAAAATGGCGCTACATTCGTAGAGCGTGAGAAGGTAGAGTAATTACTGGGTTAAAATCTAAGGAAAATCAACTGCTCATTTTCTATCCTGAATTTTTTAGTTTTTAAAATCATCGCCCCAAAAAGCCTCTTTCGCATAGGACGAGAGAGGCTTGCCAACTTTTATTCGCAGCAGTATTTGGTCTACTTTCCCAAAATAGTGTATTACTTTTTTCATTCGTATATTCGTTTGCATCACTAAATCCAAAGAATTTTATGCTTTCAAATGCTCCATATTCCAATTAAGCTTTAATATTTTTTTTAATTTGGTCACCTGATCTTCTCCTATAGTATTGATCAGCTGTTGTTCAATCTCAGCTTTATAATGTTCGTTCTTTTCAAAACAGTCTTGACCAAATTCAGTCATATAAATTGCTTTATGTTTTTTACTATGTTCGACATTGATAACCTTCACTAATCCTTTTGCTTCCAAACTTTTAATAAATTTATGGGTTGCTTGTCTTGAAAAATCAACATCCTTAGCTACTTCTGAAATCATAAGTTCCTTTTTATAAATTCTACCTAAAATATACCATTCTGAGTTTGAAATATAAATATTATGATGTTTATTCCACTTCTCTTCAGCAAGTCTTCGAAGTAGTTCGTGACGTTCGCTCAACAAATCAATTACATCTCGATTCTGCAATTTGTCCTTCAGCTAGTTCACCCTCATTCCATATTTTTCGTTATTAATATACAAAAAAACAACAGTAATCGTCAATCAAGTTGACAAATTTCTTTTAATTGCTTATAATTATTTTAGTCAACTAAGTTGACAAAAAAGTTTGTTGGAGGGAATATACATGTACAATGTTGGCGATGTAGTCATTTATTCATCACATGGACTTTGTTCTATTGAAGATATTTGTGAACAAACCTTTAACGACATTACTAAAACTTATTACGTTTTACAACCACTAAATGAACCACAATTAGTCATTCATACCCCTATTGACAATTCCAAAAAACACCTTAGAGACATTATTAAAAAAGAAGAAGCCCTCAAAATTTTACATTCATTCACATCACCTGGCGTCGAATGGATTGAACAAAACACTAATCGATTGAGATTTCATCTAGAAATAATTAAATCTGGTAATCGCCAAAAACAAGCAAACCTTTTAAACACATTGTTAAGAAAAAAGCTCGAATATAGTGCGATTGAAAAAAAATTCCCTAACCAAGAAGAGAAATTACTGCAATCTTTACAAGATACCATTTTTTCAGAGTTCTCCATAGCTCTCAATAAATCATCAGATGAAATTTACGAATATGTATTAACACAGCTTCACTAACTGTGAATCATTAGTACATTAACAAGCCACGATTAGAAGAAATAATCGTGGCTTGTTTCCTATTAAAATGAATTTTAAATTCAAAAAGAAATACAAAAAGGTTCTACTCCACAATTTAAGCAATATAATAGTTCGTGTTTAAAATCCTCATTTTCTATTACTACCAAAGCATCCTCAATATCAAAAAATCCCACGTCTAAACTTTCACAACTCGTTTGTAACTCCCCGCCTATCGGAGTTGCTAGCCACCACATATTACAAATACTATTTTTTATTTCATGTGAAACACCACAAAATTTTATAATTTCGACTTCAATTCCAGTTTCCTCTTTTACTTCCCTAATAACTGTTTCTTTAATTGTTTCATTTATTTCAACACATCCACCTGGCAACTCCCAACCCCTAATCGGATCCTTTTTCAGCAGTATTTTATTTTGTTTATTTAACACAACAGCCCCTGATGTTAAGGTAAATTTGTGAATATAGATCCAACTCCTTTACTATTTAATTTGCAAGTTATAAATAAGCAAAAATTCACCACATTACCTACTTGTGTTATATATAATACATTTTACTTGTTACTATCAATCTCATTTGTTACACGTTTACTATACTGATATCAATTATAAATATGTTATGCTACAATTTTCAATAGAATCAATATTCTGTCATTAAAGAAGCTGAAATCTGAGGAAAATAATTGAATTGAGGGGTTACATTGATTAAATTAATTGACATTAGTAATAGAAATAACGCTAACGATGTATTATCTATTCAAATACCATCTTATGAGGTAGAAGCTAAAATAATCGGATACTCTGAAATACCACCATTGAAAGATACTGTTGAGACATTACAAAAATGCGAAGAAATTTTCTTTGGGTATTATGAAAATACAGAGCTTTGCGGCGCAATTTCATTAAAAGTAGATGATAATGTTGCTAATATCCATAGATTAATTGTACATCCGAACCATTTTAGAAAAGGAATTGCCCAGCTTCTTGTAAATTTCGCAATAAGTAATTTTGATGTTAAAAAAGTAGAAGTAGCGACCGGTTCGAAAAACACTCCTGCAGTTAATTTCTATCTAAAGAATGGCTTTGAAAAAACTAAAGAAGTTACAGTAAATGAACAATTATCTTTAACCTTTTTTGAAAAGAAATTATAAATCTTTATTGATTTTGTGAGATTCAACTCCAAAAATTTTAACATAACCTTTCTTATTCCCTACAACGCTCATTAAAGCTTTAAATTGTGATATTAGTAATCTCATGACGAAGAAAAAGCGCATGCCGAGTAATAATTGGCTGCGCTCTTTTTATTTACTTTGCTTTCTTATTCTTTTTCTTTTTCTTATACCACCACATATAAACACCAGTGAACATCAGTATAGATGGAGTAAGACCACCGATAGCATACAAAATTTTAGTAAATAAACCACCAAAACTACCGGTATGTAATGGAAAGTGCCATGTTTGATACGTAAGCCCACTATTAACATGTGGATCTAGCTTGCCCACTACTTTTCCGCTATACTGATCTAACCATACTTTTACATTTCCATTCCCTGGATCGAATGAACGGCTGAGACGAAATTCCACTGCGCCTTCCGGTGTTCCTTTTTCCACTTCTCTGGGTATTCTAACTTGCATAAGTGTTCCCTGAGGTACTGCTTTTTCAGCATTGCTTATCAATTCATCAAATGGAAGTTTACCACCTGGAAGGGGAGTTGAGATAAGCTGCTCTTCTGGAGGCATCACCTTTGCTTTTGCACCAAACCAACCAAAAATCATTTCATCATACGCAAAAAGTGCTCCTGTTAACGAAACAACCAATAAAAATGGAATGGAAACTCCACCAATGACTTTATGAAGATCATATTGCCGTACATAAGGGTTGGCAGCATTACGTCTTAAAATAAACCCACTTGTCCATTTTTTAATCCCCGGCCACCATAAATATAATCCTGATAATGTAATAAAAAAGAATATAAATCCAATCGTACCGATGATTTGCTCACCATTAAAATCTTTTAACAGAAGCTTTTCGTGAAACTCCGCTATTAGATTAAAAAATGCTTTATCCCCTAATGTTCCGTTTATGTATCCTGTTCCTGGATCGACAAATATGTTTTGTTGTTCTTCTCCTTCTTTGAGGCGGAATAGATAAACACCTCGAGCGTTTGGTTCACTTGGAGTGTATACACGGTCAATTTGACCATTTGGATATGCTTCTGATACAACCTGCATGGCTTCCTGGTACGTAACTTTTTCTCCTTCTGTTACTTTATACAGATCAGGATGCAGCATGCTGTTTAGTTCAGGTTCAAAGACTAGCAAACTTCCTGTTAAGCCAATTAGTACTATAAAAACCCCTGCTAGCATACTAAGCCATAAATGAATTTTTGAGATGATTCTACGTGTTTTAATATAAATGCCTTCTTTCCAAAAGTAGTATGAAATTATGAATGTAGTCAATACTATAAAGAGAATGATTCTCATTGTCAATAAGATATGATAAAAATCTTTTATTTTTATCAACAATTACATTTTCATTAAATAGTTATAAATATTCAAGCAATCAATTAGTAAATTAGTAGCAGTACATCATTTCATTAGGTTGGATATGCTAAGTTAAAAATCATTCTCCAAATACATTTCTTTCAAGTAGTGGACGCTTCTACTGTTAAATAACGCATATAATCAAAGCACATTTTCGATGTGATTTCTATAACATATCGAATCTTCTGATAGCTGTTCTGTGGGACTTAACAATGCACATCAGCTTAACGATGTGCTACCGCAATATCATCATAACTTGCTTTATTAGCTTACACATTCATTCCTCACCAATATTTGTAAATGTGTTACACTTTACTAAACAACTGGTTATTCAATTAATCAACTAACAAAACAGTTTAGTATATAAAAGGTATCATTTGAAAGTGACAGATTATCATCGGGAGGTGCAAATAAATGGAAGAAAAAAAGTTTGATATTTTAATGTTATTTCAAATAATTTTTGTAATCCTTGTTATGTTAATTAGTATTTACAGTAAAGTTACGGAAAACTACAACTTACTACCATTGATGCTCATACTTCTGAGTATAACGTTACTTATAATGGGGTTACGAGAATATAAAAGAACTCAGAGTTTATTATGGGGTATCTTCATTTTCTGCACTTCGTTATACATTTTATTCTCTGCGGTTAAAGGCATTATGATTAATTAAATAGAAGTAATATTCAACTAACGTGCGCATTAATTCAATAAGAAAAAGACTTGCGTTTATGATTAATCTTTATATATGCAAGTCCTTTTGTTATGCCTTCACTCATGATCGGAGAACAATCCACACCAATGCATATCAGCTTAATGATGAGCTACCGCAATCTCATCATAACTTTCTCTATAAGCTTACACTTCCCTACACCAATATTTGTAAATGTGTTACAATTTAACAGAAGACTGATTATTCAGTTATATAGAAAGATATTGGCGATTTGATAGGAGGTTGAACATATGAATGATAAGAAGAAGGGGAAATTACAGGTCACGGTAATAGTTTTAATGATATTAATATTGGTTGCGGCTTTTGTTTTATTTTTCTTAGGTCATTACAGTGTGGCGTTTGTTTTATTTGGAATTTTTATAGTGGGTATTAATTTTATTAGTAATTGGTTAAAAATTAATAATGAAGACTACGTTTATAGAAAAAATTATAATAATAATAATAAGTGGTAATTACACTTAGGTACGCATAAGCTTTTTTTAGAATTAAGTTTGTGAATAAATGTTTACCAAACAACTGATTATTCAGTTATTCAACTTCCATGAAAGAACTTAATCATCTTTCATTTTCTGTGGTGAAGTGCTGATTTTTGCACTTCATGGATGGCTAACAGGGTTGAGTTGAACAAGAATATTGTTTTACCTAAAGCAAATACTACCTTTTAAAAAGGTAGGTGATTAGATGAAAAAGATATCAGTAATATTTTTATTGTTATTAATTAGTTTAACCACTGTTTTATATGTAACTTGGAAAACACCACAGATAGCAGAGAATGTCAGTGCCGAAGAAATAAATTCCGATTTTTATGATGTATTATTGGTGTTATTAGACCCATATGCAAGGAAAGTGATTAATAAGGAATATCCAAGTCGTAGTTATGCACTTTGGGATGCAGAAATATTAGAAATTAAACGACTAACTGGTGGATATTCTCAGTATGATTTTACTGTGAAAGTAAAATATGATACGTATACAGGTCCTTTTAATCCACCTGAAGGT
The DNA here is from genome assembly GCF_030348505.1 of Lysinibacillus sp. G4S2. Lineage (NCBI taxonomy): Bacteria > Bacillati > Bacillota > Bacilli > Caryophanales > Bacillaceae > Lysinibacillus > Lysinibacillus sp. G4S2. Next base: position 4,341,626 of record NZ_JAUCFJ010000002.1, read on the forward strand.
CCTATTACATTAACCTTTCATGTAACAACAGAAGGGGTTTCAGTAGAAAAAATTCAAAAGTAAGTCCTTATAAAGCTTTCTACTTTATTCAACTAACAGGTGCTTTTGTTTAAAAAGGATAGGACTTACGTTTATGATTAATCTTCGTATATGCAAGTCCTTTTGTTATGCCCTCACAACTAACCCCGTAGCTCCACACATGGCTTTGTAACAACAATTAGAAAGCATGTGTGATTGATTCTCTATCACCCCTCACAAGCTTAAACACTCCTAAGACCTTGCTACGATTGCTCATGAAAGCCAACTCAAAGTTGAAGCCATTTAGCACCTTTTGTATCGCCCTGTAGTTCTTCTACCAACACACCGTCTACTGTGCTAAAATTTTTTGAAGACAGAATTTTCAGTCATCAAAAACAGCAGGAGTTGAACTAGAGGTTCTTCCTTAATGAATTTATGCCCTTCATACTTTTTCGCATCATACTTAAGATAGTTGATATAATCACGAAAAATCTGTGGTGTTAGTTCATCAACTGTTGCAATCTTATAGTTCTGCTCTAACCACTTTACAAAGTAACCCCAATCCTTGTGGTAATCTTTTAACGTTCGTGGTCGAACCCCCTCTGCACTTTTAGCAGATGCTACAAGGTCAATTGCTTGCTCAAAAGTAATCTTTGGATATTCCTTCTCCATCGCCATTTTACCTATAGCTGTTCGTTTCTTCTTTTTTAAGACCATACAAAAAAGCCTCCACAATTTGTGATGTTTTTGCAACATACAAATCAAAAAGGCTTGGTATTCACAACCCTAAATACGCTATTTTAGGGTTGTGTTTACATATTATCGGGATTGTGTACACTCATATTTTAACTGCAATTTACAATCCTTCTTCAACATTTATATCACGCTTAATTAATCACAAACCTCAGGCGTACCTTCACGTTTTGCTGTTTTGAAAGACGTGCCACAGCCGCATGATGCGATTGCATTTGGATTGTCGATGGTGAAGCCACCGCCCATTAGCGATTGTTTATAGTCAATTTTTGTCCCCATTATAATCGGCGCATCTTCACGGGAAACAAGAATTGTTAAACCATGTTGTACATCTTCAAAATCATCTTCTTTTTTCTCTTTATCAAAATGCATGCCATACGATAGGCCGCTGCATCCGCCTCCATTAACAACTACTCGTAAAAAGGATCCTTGCTCTTCATTGTGCTCCATCATTTCATTAATGTGAAAGATGGCAGCTTCAGTAACTTCAATTACTTGCTTACTTGTCATCCCAATCACCTTCCTTCTTCTTATTATCATATCAATTTTGACTATTGTATGACAAACATTCAGCTTCGATAAGAATTTAGCTCATTACCAAAAGTTAAGAATGACATTTGTTAAAAAGTATACTATGTAGTTGATTGGAGTGGTGGCTGGGCGCCTTCTTGGGCTTACCCGATCACTTTTCACGGATACCTGATCACTTCTGATGCTTACCCGATCACTTTTCACGGATACCTGATCACTTCTGATGCTTACCCGATCACTTTTCACGGATACCTGATCACTTCTGATGCTTACCCGATCACTTTTCACGGATACCTGATCACTTCTGATGCTTACCCGATCACCTTTCACGGATACCTGATCACTTCTGATGCTTACCCGATCACTTTTCACGGATACCTGATCACTTCTGATGCTTACCCGATCACTTTTCACGGATACCTGATCACTTCTGATGCTTACCCGATCACTTTTCACGGATACCTGATCACTTCTGATGCTTACCCGATCACTTTTCACGGATACCTGATCACTTCTGATGCTTACCCGATCACTTTTCAGGGACGCCCCTATGAAAGCGCCCAATCGGAATGGAGATCAACCGCACGTTATGGTAACAAGCTGGATTTTTAGTAAAAATTCTAATATTTTTCACATTTATAGCACTTTTTACTCACGCTCGGAAAATATTTGTCGGTATAATAGTTATAACAAGCTGATGAAAGAGGTATAAAATATGGAGATTTCACCTTATTACGAAAAAAAAATTCAATGTCATAATTGCAAAAAAGAATTTCCAACATTAAAAGTACGCTCTAAATTCATTAAAGTAGATCATACAGAAACAGATTTTCACCCGATCTATGCCGATGGTGTAAATGCGCTTTATTATAATGTGTTTGTTTGTGAGCATTGCGGCTTTTCATTTACCGAAGACTTTACACAATATTTTGCACCTGGCACACAAGAGGAAATTCACACGCAAATTACAGAAAAATGGATTCATCATGATTTTAAGGGAGAACGCACTGTATTCCAAGCGATACAAGCTTATAAATTGGCGTTTCTTTGCGGTACGATTAAAAAAGAGAAATTTGTCGCTATAGCTGGGCTTACATTACGTCTTGCGTGGTTATATCGTTCCCTTAAGAACGAAGGCCAGGAGCAACGCTTTATGACAATGGCTAGGGATTACTATATGGATTCCTATTCAACAGAAGATTACAGCTCAACGCAAATGTCAGATGTACGAATTATGTATATGATTGCCGAATTATCACGACGTATCGGTGATTTAGAAAATGCTACACGCTTCTTTTCAAAGGTCATTGAAAAGCAAAGTATTGGTGGAGAGGCAAAAATCATTGAAATGGCTAAAGAGCAATGGGCCATTATTCGAGAGGAAAAAGAACACGCTCACCAATAGATACAAAAAAAGTTCTAGTCTGAGTAATCAGCTAGAACTTTTTATAATCGATCGATTAGAATACTTGCTCCACTTCAATAATACCTGGTACTTCTTCTAATAATGCGCGTTCGATACCAGCTTTCAGTGTAATTGTTGAACTTGGGCAACTACCACATGCACCTAATAAACGTAATTTTACAATGCCGTCTTCTACATCTACTAATTCACAGTCTCCACCGTCACGTAGTAAGAATGGGCGTAATTTATCTAATACCTCTTGAACTTGATCGTTAATTGTTACTTCAGCCATTTGTCTCGACTCCTTTCCTTATAATGATTATAATGTTAGCAACAGAAAAAATCCAATATAGAATCACAAGGAGCGGAAATACTATGGGACAAACGAAACCGATGATTGAAATTTACGGAACAGCGGTAATTTGCGCAAGCTGTGTCAACGCGCCATCTTCAAAGGATACATATGAGTGGCTACAAGCAGCCATAGATCGAAAATATCCAAACCAAGCATATGATATTCGCTATATCGATATAGAAGGACCAATTGAGAATGAACGCGATCAAGATTATGCTACACGTATTCAAGACGATGAATTTTTCTATCCACTTGTCCTTATAAATGAGGAAGTCGTGGGCGAAGGCTATGTGCAATTAAAGCCTGTATTTACTGCACTCGAAAACCTAGGCTTCACGCCAGACGAAACTGTATAAAACTTTAATCAGTGAGGGTTTTCTTCTATCCTCCTCTGATTATTAGTATTCACCAATTGGAATAAAAAATAAGGGGTTGTTTCGAAATTTCGAAGCAATCCCCTTTTTGTAGCTTGTCTTTAACCACACAAGCTTATTAATCATTTTGACGTTTGTAATACCATAATAATCCTGATTTCATTAAGCGAGCGATACGTCCTGTTACTGTTGTATCTGCTAAATATACAAAGCCTTGTTTTTTACCAAGAGCTCCCATGAAACCTTTTAATTTAATATCTGGCATTTTCTCAGGTAATTGTTCGCCTTTCCAACGCATGCGAAGTACTTTAACAATCTGCTCTGCTTGTTCCTCTGCTAATTGCGCAGTTGGAGGTAATTCTGAAGAAGCACTGTCACCTACAACATACACATGCTCATCATCAAGAACATTAAAGTATTGTGTTACAAGCGGACGACCTTGTTTGTCTTTCTCAACACCCATGTCACGGACAATTTTGACTGGTTGTACCCCAGCAGTCCATACGACTTTATCAAGTAAAATTTCATCTTCATGATTATAAATTTTATCTGGTCCAACTTTTGTAATATTTGAATTGGCAATAACCTCAACATCGTTTTTGACAAACCAAGCTTTCACATATTTACTCAACTTCTCAGGGAAGTCTTTCAAAATACGTGGACCACGGTCAAATAATTTTATTTTTAAATCTGCGCGGCTTTCACGTAACTCACTTGCAAGCTCAATACCACTTAAGCCAGCGCCTACAATCCCGACCGTAGAATCTGCTGGTAAACCACAAAGTGCTTGGAACGTTGCACGTGATTTTGCCATTGTTTGAATGCTATATGTGTACTCCTCTGCACCTGGTACACCATGATATTTATCTTCACAGCCAAGACCAATTACTAAATCATCATATTCAATACGTTGCCCATCTTCTAAAATGACTACTTTTTCCACACGATTAATTTCAACGACCTCTCCATATACAGCCGTTAAACGTTCATGCTCTGGGAAGCTTACACGAATTTCTTTATCTGTTGCAGTTCCTGCTGCTAATGCGTAAAATTCTGTTTTTAAACTATGGAAAGGGGCTCTATCTACTAACACCATTTCTGTGTCTAATGGAAGGTTTGGTAATAAACGAAGCATGACACGCATATTGCCGTAGCCGCCACCTAAAAGTACTAATTTTCCCATAATAGTCTCCTTTTATATCTCTTATATTAATTGTTCACAAAGTATCCACAAATGAGTATAACCGATTGTGAGAAGTTTCACAATATCATAATGCAATTTTGTGAAAGATTTCACAAAATAAATGATAACTTGCTTTTTTCGAACGTTTTTTGAATCATTTGGACTTCGACAAATTGTCGCTATCGCTCAAATTTCCCTTAAATATTGTTTCCTTCTCTTCACTTTTGTAAAGATAGTTTAACACTGTAGCTTGCCATCATTTTGTATGCGCCCAACGTTACCATTGAATATCTGTTTTTATTCCAAGGCCAACTCAAATCATTGACGAATGTTTTAAAAGCGAGTAGCATTACTTTGGTGAGGTGACATGTATGAATCCAATGGTTGAATTTTGTATAAGTAATTTAGCAAATGGCTCTCAAAAGACGTATGAAATACTAGAGCGCGATCCGAACATCGACGTTTTGGAATATGGCTGCCTTAGTTACTGTACAAAGTGTTCAGAATCTTTTTATGCAATCGTCAATGGTGAATTAGTTGAGGCTGATTCTCCTGAAGAGTTGACGAAAGCTATTTATCAATTTATTGAAGAAAATCCGTTATGGTAATGAAGGCGTAATTCTTCATTCATATAATAATGAAACGCTTACTATTAAATTTGAACATATAAAAAGGATGTTATGCCAAAAAAATCGACATAAGCATCCTTTTTTTATGTTTGAACTTTTTATACGAATATTTGGACAGCAATTGAAACGTAACTTTAAACCCGAATTCATCTCACACCTATAGAAAATGGGAGACTTCCGATGAAAGAAGTTAAATTAATGCTTCTACCACATAAGTAGGTTGCTGTTCCTTCTCAAGTACAGCTTTTGTTGGTGTAACACCTGTATTTACATGGATTGTATCACAGCCAAAATTTATGCCACACATAATATCTGTGTCATAATTATCGCCAATCATCACCATTTCATCTTTTGTAAAGCTATGCTCTGTCGCAATGACTTCAAGCATTGCAGGTGATGGTTTACCGATATAGATTGGCTCAACGTCTGCAACTTCACCTACTAATCGGGCAAACGACCCATTCCCTGGAAGAAATCCATATTCAGTCGGAAACTTAATATCTTGATTCGTTGCTATAAACGTCGCGCCGTTTTGTACAGCAACCGTCGCCTTTGCAAGTGCCATATAATCTAGATTTCGATCAATCCCCATAACAAATACTTCTGGCTCTTCCTCAGTCGGTTCAATGCCTTCATTAAATAACGCTTTACGAATACCATCAGAACCTAGCATGGCTACTTTTTTACCAGGATAATTCAAGGCGACATATTTTGCTGTAACTAATGCACTAGAGTAAATATGCTCTAACGGGGCATTCACTCCAATAGCACTTAAAGCTTCCTGCAGCTGCTCTCTTGTTTTAGAAGAATTATTTGTTACGTAAAATGGCTCGATTCCTGCTTGTTGTAAACGATGAATAAAAGTAATCGCAGAAGGAATACCTTCTTTCCCACGGTATACGGTACCATCTAAATCAAAGCAATATGCCTTGTACGTTTTCATTGATGATCCTCTGGCAAAAATGCTGAAACAGGGCCGAGTTCATTTGTTAAATAACTACTCACGGCTGGTGAGAATTGTTTTAACACAGGTAGACTCGCTGTTAACACATTTACAACTTCCTGAATATCTACATCTGCAAATTCACGAACAAGCATTTTACGTAAACCAACTACTGCTTTTAACGATGCTTCCATTTCAGTTGATACGACTTTTTCATCGATTAAAATATCAATAATATCCTCATAGCTTCCTGGATCACGCATAATGAAACCGTCAATCATTAAATTCCCTACGTCCATCATGGACTCCATTACATTGTGACCAATTCGCTCGATTGCTAATTTCTTAATATCGTTTTCTAGCCAGTTATCTTCTGCCTCTAAAATAGCTAATAGCCCATCTAAGTACTGTAAATTTTTTGTGATTTTATTACGATCTACAAAATACACAAGGAAAGCCCCCATTCAAATCTTTAAAAGTTGATAGTCATTTCTCTTCTATAGTACCATATCTATAGGACTGGAAGGAGATTAAAAGATGGAACGTTTTTTTTTATATGATGATGTAGAAGATACAAAAACACGCTTTGTAAGTTTTGCTGGAAATAAGTTACGCTATGATTTAGCCATTTTGCAATCAGGCCGCTTCTTTGGGAAAGTGCTTGTCATGGATATCCAATTTGGACGCTTTGCAATAATCGGTCCAGATGATGTAGAAGAACCTGGCTACCTAGAACATGTTTACAATCGTACAGAAGAAGACACAGTAGAACTACGTGAATATTTACGTGAATTATTGAACTAACACCCTTGATTGGGTGTTTTTTTATAATAAGATTCAATACAAAAAAATTCCGCTCTTTCTACAGGCAACTAGTAATGCTTTGTGCACTGTTCAGCAGAAGGTAAGCGAAATTTTTTGGTAACTATCTTAGCTAAATAGAGCGTATATATCGAGCCGCTCTATTCATTATTATTTAAAGTTGCCGGATTTTCCTTATTGTGAGGCTTGTCTTTGTTTTCATTATCGTTTTGTTTTTTAGCTTGTTGATTTTGCCCAATGACAGCTAAATCATCTACACTAATATCAAAGCCGAAACCATATTCTTCTCGGTCTAACGGTTTTTTATTACGTTTTTCTTTAGTCAAATTCATCACCTCCATTAAATAAATTATCCTTTTTCAAATGAATTATACTTATCCATAATGGATGATGCTTTGCTAAAGCGAATTATGCTGTTGCATCCTTAATGATCCAATCAGCCGCACTAATTAAATCTGGAAACACCGCATCTGCCAGTGGATCTTTCTCACCTAAAAATACTCCCTTAGTCCCTGCTCGTTTGCCTGCTATAATATCTGTATCCGTATCTCCCACCATATAGGATTTTGCTAAATCAATATTATACTTTTCACCAAGCTCAACGATTAATTTACTATTGGGCTTACGGCAAGCACAGCCTGACTTTGGTTTATGAGGACAATATACAACTTCATGAATAGTCGCCCCTTTCTTCTTCAACTCCTTTACCATGTGCTCATGTATTTTTTGAAGCTTCGTTTCTTTCATGTACCCCAATCCGACACCACCTTGATTGGTTACGACAAATATATAGTCAAAGTACTTATTCAATTTTTTTATAGCTTCTGGAACACGCGGCAGAAAATAAAGATCCGCGGGCTTATTCACAAATTTAACGCGATTTGTTAACACTTCATTGATGACCCCATCACGGTCCAAAAATACAGCTTTTTTCATCTAAATAACACACACCTTTACTATAAAATAAGTAGGTTGGTATAAAAGCAAAAAAATGCAAACTCATCACCAAAAAGTGGGGTTGATTTCCGTTCCGGGTGGGAGCTTTGTAGCTGTCGCTTCGCTTTCGCTACAGATAAAACAATTGTCGCTGACGCTTCGCTTTCGCGCAGATAAAACATTTGCCGCTGACGCTTCGCTTTCGCACAGATAAAACATTTGTTGCTGTCGCTTCGCTTTCGCACAGATAAAACATTTGTTGCTGTCGCTTCGCTTTCGCACAGATAAAACAATTGTTGCTGTCGCTTCGCTTTCGCACAGATAAAACAATTGTTGCTACCGCTTCGCTTTCGCACAGAAAACATTTGTTGCTGTCGCTACACTTTCGCACAGAAAACGTCTACTTCGCTGCAGGATTTCATCTGTGACGCTGTTCCCCAAGAAGTCGCCCTGCCGGAACGAAGATCAACTTATCCTCATGACATACGTTTTAAAATAACATCCCCAATTTTTGTTAAAGACTCATAATAAAGCATTTTTTGTAGTCAGTTATTATTATTCCCAATTTTAAAAAAACCTATCACTCCAAAGTAAAAACCTGATGCAAATTGCATCAGGCTTTAAAATTTTATTCTGCTAGTTGTTCATTTTCAACAGGCTTTGTCACTTCGCTATCTTCACTAACTACAACGTCTGGCTGCTGAATAGATTTACCGGATTTGCGCAATACGAAATATGCACAGCCAAAATTACAATACTCATATAAGTAATCTTGAAGTGTACTAATTTTCGTATCGAAAGTAGCTTTCTGATTTTTATCGTCAAAAAAGCCTTTTAAGCGTAATTGGTTATAGCCCCAGTCGCCCACAATAAAATCATATCTAGCTAAAATATCTGAGTAACGTTCCTTGAACACTTCCTCTTGAAAAGCTTCTCGGTAATCTTCAATAAGCTCGTATTCATATCCTTCAATATTAATCAAAGTGACACCACCTTCTATTACAACATTTGATTTACAGCTCTACGTGTAACTGACGTTCTTTTGTTGCTTCGTTAACTTGTTCATCAGCATGATAGCTACTACGTACAAGTGGGCCTGCTTCACAATGTTTGAAACCTTTTTCCATTGCGATTTTACGCAGTTTACCAAACTCTATTGGAGAATAATACTTTTTGACAGCTAAATGCTTTTTCGTTGGTTGTAAGTATTGACCAATCGTCATAATATCTACGTTATTTGCGCGTAGATCGTCCATAACTTCAATAATTTCTTCCTCTGTTTCACCTAAGCCTATCATTAAAGATGACTTTGTAGGGATATCTGGCTGCATTTCTTTTGCCAAACGAAGAAATTCTAATGAACGCTCGTATTTCGCGCGTGCACGTACTCTTGGCGTTAAGCGACGCACTGTTTCAATATTATGATTTAAAATATCTGGCTTGGCATCCATTAAAATTTGAAGGTTCTCTTTCAAACCTCCTAAATCGGACGGTAAAACTTCAACAGATGTAGCTGGACTTTTACGGCGAATCGCACGCACGGTTTCAGCTAATACTTGTGCACCGCCATCCTTTAAGTCATCACGCGCTACCATTGTAATAACAACGTGCTTCAAGTTCATAATAGCTACAGAATCTGCTACACGTTCTGGTTCAGCTAAATCTAATTCATTTGGTAAACCTGTTTTAACAGCACAAAAACGACAAGCACGCGTACAAACAGATCCAAGAATCATCATTGTCGCTGTACGTCGTTCACCCCAGCATTCATGAATATTAGGACAGCGTGCTTCCTCACATACCGTATGCAGATTTTTTTCACGCATGAGCTTCTTTAGCCCTTTATATTCATCATTTGTGTTTAGTTTTATTTTTAGCCAATCTGGTTTTCTTAAATGTTCTTCTCTTTCTTTGCTTGTAGGTTTACAAGATGTCATACGAATATCGCCCCTATCAATAATTGTACATTTTGTATATTAACTTCTTCACTGTTGTCAATGTAACATAATATAGGAACTCCAACAACTATCACAGCAACTTTTCTATTTATCATTAGTTATAGGGACTTCAAGTGACGGCTGTACTGCTTTTTCACCATTAGAATAAACATCTGGCACTTTCCCCTGCGCTAAGCCCATTGCCACCGGAATATCCTGAGAAACTGTAGCAGTTTTACTAGCAAAAGGGACAATAATTTGTACATTTACCTCTAAACGAATTCCTACCTGCACAAATGCACTATTAATACCATACTCTGTTATTGAAGAAGTAACTTCACTATGCACATTGCCAACTACATGAAAACGCACCGGAATTTTAGGTCCTAAATTCCCGAGTAGAGGCATATTGGCTGCCTGGCTAATAGGTACATAAAAAACTACCCCATTACCTTCTTTTATCTTGTTGTAATCATATTCAACGTTATCAAGATTTGGTAAGCTCGACAACTCCCCTAGTTCTGCCTGCTCTAAATTCATTTTTACTTGCTTTACCGTTTCGGCACGAACTCGATTAATCATTTCTGTATCAATTTTCAAATCAGAGCTACCAGGGGATACTTCTACAAGAATATCGTTAATATTTAAAACATTTGTTGTGGCATTACTGACAACATAGGAAGCGATCTTATCCGTTTGTATTTCAGCATATTTTAAATAGGTTGGCATAAGCCGCTCATTCAGAAAATAAATAAATAAAAATATACCAACAATAATGCTTACAATTAAAAGGGTTAAACGATTCAACCGATTGCCCTTTTTTCGATAGTTACCAGAATTGCTATATGATCGTAATTTCATCCTTTTTCGAGGGAAAAACAAAAAAATCTCCTCCTGTTCCATAACGTATGAACAGGAGGAGAAATTTATTCGATTTTCTATGGTACAATGTAATCCGCTTCAACACTTTCAATTGTTACGGTTGGGTCGTCCACTAAATTAATTTCATATGTAGCTGCCACTAATTGATTTTGCTCCTCAAAAATACGAATCCACGGTAATGCTGCATACGGTGGATTTTGTCTTGATACAATACCTCGACGTCCATCCGATAATTTTAAAATAACACCGTTAGGATAATGGACAACAGATTTTTTCAATGCTTGCACAATGCGTGCTTCGTATATAGTTCCAGAGCCCGCCTCTACAATTGCTAGTCCCTGAGAAGGCAGCATTTTTTCCCGATATACACGACTTGTAGTTACCGCATCAAAGACGTCTGCTACACCAATAATTTTTGCAAACGGATGGATTTCAAAATCAACTAAGCCCCGTGGATAGCCACTCCCATCAATTCGTTCATGATGTTGGAAGGCACAATGCGCAACAAGCAATGATATGGAATGTAAATTACGTAATATGTCAAAACCGTATCGAGTATGTTGCTTCATCGTTTCAAATTCCTCATTCGTAAGCCGCCCTGGTTTTGTTAGGATCTCTTTTGGTACCATAAGCTTCCCTACATCATGTAACAAAGCGCCAATCCCAATCATACGTAAATCCTCAGCTGAATATCCAAGCTCTTTAGCAATTGCTATCGAATAAAGAGTGACTTGAAAGGAGTGTTGATATAAATATTCATCAAATAAATAAGCATCTGTTAGTATTGTTAAAATTTCTTCATTACTACTGACTGCCGCCAATAACTCATCTACAATTGAAATAATTGCTTTGGATTGCTTGTCAAGTACGTAAGAGGCATTTACTGAATTTAAACCATTGATTGATTGAAAAGAATCTTTAATGGTTGAAATGGCTTTATTTCGAATAACAGTTGGAACTGTTTCCTTTACCTCAATACCATCAGAAATTTTATCGTTTATATATATATAATGCGTATTTAATTGTTGAAGTCTTTGTATAATACGTGCATTAATGACAACGTCTTTCTTTAAAAGAGGGTGTCCTGCCTCATTCCAAATGGTTCTTCCTAATACCATTCCTTCTTTTACTACATCGATTGAAATTAATCGCATGACCTCTGCCCCAATCCATTCTAAAAGCATCTTTATCTATTGCTTAAAGAATCTTCGCCCATAATCTATCATAATATTTCGTAAAAATTCTGGTAGAATATATTTTTTCTTCGCATATTTAAAGCTTGGATAAAAATAACCGAATGTAAACAAATCAAGAGTTACTAATTTATAAATTCGATCGTTATCTGCAACCTTACCATTGATAAGCAATTGACGATCTTTATTCATTGAAAAGCCATAAGTCAGCATCTTCCCAAAAATAACGCCTCTAAACCCTAATCCTTTGAGCTCAATATAGGGCCACTCTTCATTTTTAGATTGCTGAAAAATCTCTTTCATTTCAGCAACTGATAATTCAATCGTACATAAATTTATAGGATGTGGGAAAATTCTATGCAAATCTAGTGCAGTCACTGTTCCTTTAGGTAAACCATCTAAAAAAATACCCGCATTAAATAGCGCACAGTCCGCTCCACTTTTTTCTAAAATGGCCTGTGCAAACAGATCGGATAACTGAGAATAATGGAACCATTCCTTATTGTACGATTTTTTCGTAGTGAATACTGGGATATCAAGTAATCGTTTGCCTTCTTTTTCCAAAGACTGCACGATATCATTTTCATTTTTAACCGTTGGCAAATCCTTATTATGAATTAACGAATCCTTTTTTTCAACAATTTTCCTCATTTTCTTATCATATTCTACCACAAAATGTCCAATAAATTGTCCAAATTTCCCCCCGCCTGTTAATAAAACGCCATTCACTAGTTTGCCATTCGGGAAAACATGATGTGTATGTGAGCCAAATATAACATCTATTTCTGGGCATTCTTCAGCTAACATCTCATCCTCTGTTATCCCTAAATGTGACAAACAGACAATAATATCTACCTCTTTACGAAGCTGAAGTGCTAAATGAGTTAGTGTGCTCCGTGCCTCATCCATCTCCCAGTTTAATTCCTTATAATAAATTTCAAACATAGCAGTTGCTGCAATAACTGCAATCTTTGTACCATGAGCTGTTGTTAATACAACATAAGGCTTCATCCACGCTGGACTTTTTCCTTGTGAGGCATATACATTGGCAACGACAACGTCAAAAGCTGCTTCATCATACAGATGGTATAGCTCCTCATGAGACAATGTTATACCTTCGTTATTACCAATTGTCACTACGTCATAGCCAGCTTCATTCAATAACTTCACATTACCCTTACCGACTGTTGCTTCTGTATAAATATTGGAACGATCTAAATGATCACCGACATCTAATAAATAGCTTGTTTCACCCAGGTTTGTAAGCTCCGTACGCATCTCTTTCACATAGCTTTGCATTCGTGGCCAATACTTAAAATGACTGTGCAAATCATTCGTGTGAAAAATATGAATTTTTTCCAGCATTAATGCCACCTCTTCTTTAATTAGCTTCCGTATTTGTTAAATCAATTTATTCATCAGTAAAGTCGATTTACGAAAAATTGCAAATCAATACTACAATAAACCTTCGATAATGGAACGAATTCCTAATAATAATAAAATAACTCGAAGCGCTACTACAAGAGTTTCCGATTTAATTCTTTTATTTAATGCTGCCCCCAGTTTTGCTCCGATATAAGCCCCAGGAATAACAGGAATCGTATAGAGCCATGGCACATGTCCTAAATAAATATGACTTGCTGAATTAACAATCGACGATAGAAATACCATAAACATCGATGTTGCCACTGCAACATGCGGCGGGAACAAAAATAAAATAATCATGGCAGGCACCATCATCGAGCCTCCACCGATACCAAATAATCCAGAGGCAAAGCCAATGCCAAATGTTAATACAATTGCAAACCAAATTGGATACCCGTATACAAAAGTGTTTCCTTCATTATCCGTGAATTCTTGTTGAATACCATTTTTTACAAACCATTTTACAGGTTTCAATTTATCACGTACAAGTAATATCGTCGCCAAAATGATCAGTAAAATACCAAAGTATAAATTAAATGATGGTAAATCTAATCCCTTATTTACCCATGCGCCGAGCATTGTCCCAGGGATACTCCCTATGAAAAATATGAAACCGCTTTTATAATCAACTGTTTTCGATTTCATAAAGCTTAACGTTGAGGCAAGGCCAGTGAAAATCATCATGACCACAGATAAACCAACCACTTTTTGAGGAGTGATATCTGGAATCATCCCTAGATTTAATCCAACGAATAATGTAGCTGGGACTAAGATAATCCCTCCACCGAGCCCAACTAATGAGCCAATTAACCCTGAAAATAATGCAATAATAGCTAAAAGAATAAATTCCATTACAATTCCCCTTCAAACATGTTTAATTGTTTAGGCGCTAACCCTACATCTTTAATCGCTAAAATTCCTTGTAACTCCTTTGCATTTTTTGCAGCATGAAGCCCTGAATTATTATTGAATAATACATACAGATCCTGTACTTCGGATTGGAGATGTTTCACATGCTGTCCAAGCTGCTGCAATTCTTCACTATTGTAATCATATAAAAAGCGAACCTTCCGCCAGTTTTCGGCATTACCAGTATTGCGCCACCCATGAATGTTACGTCCATGAATACGTACAAGTGCCTTAGTCGCAGTAACAGTAGGATAAAATGGTACAGAGCCTACACCAGCCTGTGGTTCATCACAAATAGTATGAATAAATTGATGCTCTCGTAAAAAATCCATTGTTTGCTGCACTACATTGTCTGCATACCATGTCTGATTACGAAACTCAATAGCTACGTCAAAGCCTTTAAGCTGCTGCCTAATATACAATAAATATTGTACATTTTTGGCCTGACAATCAAACCATGGTGGAAATTGTGCTAGTATCATCGCTAGCTTCCCATGACGTTTAAATTCATTGGCACATTCGATAAAGGCATTAAACATGTCATTCTTCGATTCAAACGGTATATCACCACGTAAATGACCAGTCATTCCTTGATAGGCCTTCACAACAAAACGGAAATTTTCTGGCGTGTCCACACACCATTTCCGAACATTCTCTGTCGAAGGTATTGCATAAAAAGAAGTATCTACTTCTACCGTTAAAAAATGACCTGTATAATCGAATAATTTATCCTTTGAGGCAGTCACTCTACTATAAAGCGAAGGATGATCACCCCACCCCGTTAACCCAACCCAAATCATGTGACTCCCCCTCTATGTACATTATCATAGCACACACTTTCTAAACGAAATATGAACGTATCGTAAAAAACACACCTTATAAACAAAGCAAATACGGATATCACCATCATTTACCTATACGATAAAATATAGGTTCATCACCAACTTATACGGCTCATCACCAAAAGTTGTGGATGACATTTGTTAAAACGTATGTCATATAGAGGTTGATTGGAGTGGAGGCTGGGCGACTCCTAGGGGATTAGCGTCACAGATGAGACCCTGGAGCGAGCAACGCGAGTGAAGCGGCTCATCGGACGCCCCCAGGAA
The DNA here is from genome assembly GCF_030348505.1 of Lysinibacillus sp. G4S2. Taxonomy (NCBI): domain Bacteria; kingdom Bacillati; phylum Bacillota; class Bacilli; order Caryophanales; family Bacillaceae; genus Lysinibacillus; species Lysinibacillus sp. G4S2. Next base: position 4,357,030 of record NZ_JAUCFJ010000002.1, read on the forward strand.
GCTCTGCTCTGCGCGAAAGCGAAGCGTCAGCGGCAAATGTTTTATCTGTGCGAAAGCGTAGCGGCAGCAACAAAGCGCCCAGTCGGAACGGAAATCAACCACACGTTTTGGTGATGAACCACTTATACACATAATATACGTTTTTAAAAATTCCATCCCAAAATTTAGTAATGAGTCAAAATATATAAAATTTAACGCGAAAGGGATTTGATTGAGAAGATTATTGAATTACAACAAAATGAATTTTACAGGTGTAAAGGGTTACTAAATGAGGAAGGGCAATTAGAAGTAAAAGCGGTAATAGAGGGAGTGAATCCTGGACGAATATTTGTTGATCAAATCGATACACCCCAATCAGCACTTATCTGGTTAGGCAACAATGATGGATTTATTTTTATAGGAAATGAAGATAATAAACAATTTAAAGAAATAAAATCGTATTACTATTAATTAAAAGGAGCAGAATACGACAAGCTGCTGAAGCAGACTTACAGGGGGCACATCTACATCATTTTGAAAATCTTTATTCATTCCCGTGTCTACATCTCTATATAACCTTCTTTATTCTTCGGTTTCGGTCACCACATGGAAACCCTTGCCTTTCGCTAACAGTTTTCTACTGCCAAACCTTTTATGGATTTTCGCCACTAAGTGATTATACATGTCGGGATTACATATAAAAAACCCTTGCCACAAACATTGTTGTGACAAGGGTTGATTGAATATTAACCGATAGAACCTTCCATCTCAAACTTGATAAGACGGTTCATTTCTACTGCGTATTCCATTGGTAATTCTTTTGTGAATGGCTCGATGAAGCCCATTACGATCATTTCTGTCGCTTCTTCTTCAGAAATACCACGAGACATTAAGTAGAATAATTGTTCCTCTGATACTTTAGAAACTTTTGCTTCATGCTCTAAAGAAACATTATCATTTAAGATTTCGTTGTATGGAATTGTATCTGAAGTAGATTGATTATCCATGATTAACGTATCACATTCAATGTTAGCACGTGCACCACTTGCTTTAGGGCCGAAACGAACTTGACCCATATACGTTACTTTACCACCTTGTTTGGCAATCGATTTAGAAACGATTGTTGAAGATGTGTTTGGAGCCATATGAATCATTTTCGCACCTGCATGTTGGTGTTGTCCTTTACCTGCTAATGCGATTGATAATGTCATACCACGAGCACCTTCACCTTTAAGAATACAAGCTGGGTACTTCATTGTTAATTTAGAACCGATGTTACCGTCGATCCATTCCATCGTACCGTTTTCTTCAACAACTGTACGTTTTGTTACTAAGTTGTAAACGTTGTTCGCCCAGTTTTGAATCGTTGTATAACGGCAGTATGCATCTTTACGTACAACAATTTCTACTACTGCTGAGTGTAAAGAGTTTGTTGTGTAAACAGGAGCTGTACAACCTTCAACGTAGTGTACGTGAGCACCTTCGTCTACGATAATTAACGTACGTTCGAATTGACCCATGTTTTCAGAGTTAATACGGAAGTAAGCTTGTAAAGGTGTTTCCACTTTTACACCTGGTGGTACATAGATGAATGAGCCACCTGACCAAACAGCTGAGTTTAGTGCAGCGAATTTGTTGTCAGTGTAAGGAATCACTTTGCCCCAGTATTGTTTGAAAATATCTTCGTTTTCACGTAAAGCTGAGTCTGTATCTTTGAACACAATACCAAGGTCTTCAAGGTCTTGTTTCATATTGTGATATACTACTTCAGATTCGTACTGAGCAGATACACCTGCAAGATATTTTTGTTCTGCTTCTGGGATACCTAATTTATCGAAAGTAGCTTTGATTTCATCAGGTACTTCATCCCATGATTTTTGTGTAGCTTCAGATGGTTTTACGTAGTACGTAATTTCATCAAAATCTAAATCACCTAAATCGCCACCCCATTGTGGCATTGGTTTTGTATAGAAAGTTTCAAGTGCTTTTAAGCGGTATTCAAGCATCCACTCAGGCTCTTGTTTCATATTAGAAATTTCACGGACGATTTCTTCAGTTAAACCACGTTTTGAACGGAAAATTGATACGTCCTTGTCATGGAATCCATATTTGTAATCGCCAATATCAGGCATTTTTTTAGCCATCGTTTCTCCTCCGTTCATGAATTATTGTTATTTATCTAGTCTAAACGAAACCCCTCACCCTGAATGAAAACATGCTTTTATTCAAGTATTTATCGGGATAAATTTATTACTTTACGCCTTTTTCCATCGCTTTCCAAGCTAATGTCGCACATTTAATACGTGCAGGGAATTGAGAAACACCTTGTAGTGCCTCAACATCCTCAAGGTCATATTTTTCGCTATAGTCTTCACCCATCATCATTTTAGAGAAGATATCAGCAAGCTCTAATGCTTCCTCAACCTTTTTCCCTTTGATAAGCTGAGTCATCATTGATGCAGAAGACATCGAAATTGAGCAGCCTTCACCGTCAAACTTCGCATCCTCTACAACACCGTCAGTCACTTTAAGCGTTAAGTGAATACGGTCACCACAAGTTGGATTGTTCATATCAATCGTTACAGCATCTTCTTCAATTGATCCTTTATTACGAGGATTTTTATAATGATCCATAATGACTGATCGATATAGTTGATCTAAATTATTAAAAGACATCGCCAAAATACTCCTTCGCAGAACGTAACCCTGCAACTAGGCGGTCAATATCTTCCTCTGTGTTATACAGATAGAAGCTTGCACGCGCTGTTGCAACTTGTTGAAGACATTTCATTAGTGGCTGTGCGCAATGATGTCCTGCACGAACAGCAATACCGTTCATATCAAGAACCGTTGCCACATCATGTGGATGTACATCGTCTAAGTTAAATGTTACAAGTCCACAACGCTTCATTGGGTCACGTGGGCCGAAAATTTTAAGTCCGTCAATAGTTTCAAGCTGATCCATTGCGTAGCCTGCAAGCTTATGCTCATGCTCCGCAATATGATCTAACCCAATTTCAGTTAAGAAATCAATAGCGGCTCCTAAACCTACTGCACCTGCAATAATAGGCGTTCCACCTTCAAACTTCCACGGTAATTCTTTCCACGTTGACTCGTAAAGTCCAACAAAGTCAATCATTTCGCCACCAAATTCAATTGGCTCCATCTTTTCAAGGTGTTCCTTTTTACCATATAGTACACCTATTCCAGTTGGTCCGCACATTTTATGACCTGAGAACCCTAAGAAATCTACATCCAGATCTTGCACATCGATTTTCATATGTGGCGCTGCTTGTGCCCCATCGGCTACCATTACAGCACCGTTTGCATGCGCAATTTGAGCAATTTCTTTAATTGGATTAATCGTTCCAAGGACGTTTGACGCCATTGACACCGACACAATTTTTGTTTTAGGTGTAATTGTCGCACGAACCTTTTCTAAGTTAAGCGTGCCATCTGCTTCAAGCTCAATATATTTCAGCGTTGCATTTTTTTCCTTTGCTAGCTGTTGCCAAGGAATAATATTAGAGTGGTGCTCCATGTGAGTGATAACAATTTCATCACCCTCAGCAACATTAGCACGACCATAACTTGCTGCTACTGTATTTAAAGCAGTTGTAGTACCGCGAGTAAAAATAATTTCTTCTGTTGAGTTAGCATTGATAAACTTACGAACCTTTTCACGTGCTCCTTCATACTTATCAGTAGCACGATTTCCCAATGTGTGCACACCACGGTGAACATTAGAATTATCGAATTCATAATAATGCTTCATTGCTTCTATCACTTGAATAGGTTTTTGAGAAGTTGCTGCGCTATCAAGGTAAACAAGCTTATGACCGTTTACTTCCTGATCTAAAATCGGGAAATAGCTTTTAATGTCTTTATTCATCATTAGCGAACTTTCCTTTCAATAACCTCCGTCAGTTGCTTTTGTACGCCTTCGATTGGTAATTGCGTAACAACTGGCGCAAGGAATCCATGGATAACAAGGCGCTCTGCTTCTGCTTTCGAAATACCACGACTCATTAAATAGTAAAGTTGTAGTGGATCAACTCGACCAACAGATGCTGCGTGTCCTGCTGTTACATCGTCTTCATCGATTAATAGAATTGGGTTTGCATCGCCACGAGCTTTTTCAGAAAGCATTAATACACGTGATTCTTGTTGTGCATCAGCTTTTGTCGCACCTTGTTCGATGTAACCAATACCGTTAAAGATTGATTGTGCTGCGTCTTTCATGACACCATGCTTTAAGATATGACCATTTGAGTTTTTACCCCAGTGACGAACTTCAGTAGTAAAGTTAAGTTTTTGTTCACCGCGACCAACAACTACTGTTTTTGTGTCAGCATGAGAACCGTCACCGATTAGATGTGTAATGTTTTCAGAAATAGTATCTGAATCATTCATTAAGCCAAGAGCCCAATCTACTTTCGCATCACGAGCTAAACGCGCGCGGCGATTAACATAAGTAGTATATCCTTTTGCAAGTACATCAACCGCACCGTAAGTAACTTGTGCATTATCTTGAACGACTACTTCTGCAATAATATTTGCTTGACCTTTTGCTTCTTCAACTGTTGAAATATATGTTTCAACATACGTTACAGCTGAATTTGCTTCAGCTACAACTAACACGTGGTTATATAATGAAGCTTCTGCGTTATCGTTTAAGAATACAACTTGAAGCGGCTGTTCAATAATTACATTTTTCGGTACGTATACGAACACACCACCATTAACAAGTGCCGCATGAAGCGCTGTTAATTTATGCTCATCAACTTTTACAGCTTCTGTCATAAAGTACTTTTTAACAAGGTCTCCATGCTCACGAATCGCTGTTAAAATATCTGTAAAAATAACACCTTTATCAGCTAGTTCTTGTGATGTTTTAATGAAAGCAGGTGTGTTATTACGTTGAACATAAAGATTTTCTTGAGCCTCAAGATCAATTAAACCTTTTGCTTCTTCTGGTAATGCATCAAGTGAAGCAAATCCTTCACTATCAACTGTATGAGTTGGGAAATTCAAGAAATCCCATTTTGTAATATTTGTTCTGTCTGGTTTTGGCATATCTAAACCAGTTACTTTGTCTAGTGCTGCCGCGCGAAGCTCTGTAAACCAAGCCGGTTCACCGTTTGCTTCTGAGAACGAGCGCACGTCCTGTACCGTTACAGGCAAGTTAAGTTCCACTGTCATGCTAGTTCGTCCTCCCTCTTATGCTTCTTGTTCTTCTGTTTCTTCTTCGATACCTAATTCTTTTTTAATCCAGTCATAGCCTTCCGCTTCTAAACGTTGTGCTAATTCTTCGCCACCTGATTTAACAACACGACCTTGCATCATTACGTGTACATGGTCTGGAGTAATGTAATTAAGTAGGCGTTGGTAGTGAGTGATCATTAAGCAACCAAAACCTTCACCACGCATTGCATTGATACCTTTTGATACAACTTTAAGCGCATCAATATCAAGACCAGAGTCAATTTCATCTAAAATAGCGAAAGTTGGTTTAATCATCATTAATTGAAGAATTTCGTTACGTTTTTTCTCACCGCCAGAGAAACCTTCGTTTAAATAACGTTGTGCCATATCTTCATTCATTTCAAGGAATTCCATGTTTTTATCTAATTCACGGATAAATTTCATTAGTGAAATTTCATCGCCTTCTTCACGACGTGCATTAATAGCTGAACGTAAGAAATCAGCATTTGTTACACCCGCAATTTCAGAAGGATATTGCATTGCTAAGAATAGACCTGCTTGAGCACGCTCGTCTACTTCCATTTCAAGTACATTTTCGCCATCAAGCTCAACTGTACCAGAAGTTACTTCATATTTAGGGTGACCCATAATTGCAGAAGCTAGTGTTGATTTACCAGTTCCGTTTGGTCCCATGATTGCGTGAATTTCATTTGTATTGATCGTAAGGTTTACGCCTTTTAAAATCTCTTTCCCGTCGATTTCAACGTGAAGATCTTTAATAACTAAAATTGACATGAAAATACCTCCATAGTGTGTTCAGTGAATGGTGAACCATTCCTTAATTATCATCATTCTAATCTTAACTGAAAATCGTTCTCTATGCAAACCATTTCAATCACTTTCACTGTCCTTTGATATAATCCTTAAAAACAAAGACTTTGTAAGCATTTTCAGATTATTGTCAATCGTTATTGACAATGAGAATCGACTTCCTTCATTTTCAATAAATCAACGCTAATTGAGAATGAATTTCATCTAGCAACATAGTGGAAACCTCGCAGGAAGCGCTAATTGTAGCGGTTTTGTGACAATTATGCATAAATAACAACATCTATACTATAACCTTTTTGATTAGAATGGAATCAATTAAGGGAAAGAAATTTCTAGAGTGCTAGTTGGTGAAATTAAAAGCGGAGCGGCAGCAATAGGGTTTCTCCTGTGCGAAAGCGTAGTGCATACGGAGCGGCAGCAACAGGGTTTCTTCTGTGCGAAAGCGCAGTGCATACGGAGCGGCAGCAACAAGGTTTCTTCTGTGCGAAAGCGTAGTGCATACGGAGCGGCAGCAACAGGGTTTCTCCTGTGCGAAAGCGTAGTGCATACGGAGCGGCAGCAACAGGGTTTCTTTGTGCGAAAGCGTAGTGCATACGGAGCGGCAGCAACAGGGTTTCTTTGTGCGAAAGCGTAGTGCATACGGAGCGGCAGCAACAGGGTTTCTTTTGTACGAAAGCGTAGTGCATACGGAGCGGCAGCGACAACAGCACGATGTTGTCACGAAGGCGTTATCACAGGACGTGATGCTTTTAGCCTTCGTTCCTCTACTCACTTACGCTCCAGGGTCTTATCTGTAACGCTACCCCAAGGAGTAGCCCAGCCAGAACGAAGATCAATTAAAATACCTTGCCCCAACTTTTGTTGATGAACCAAAATAAATATTTGAAGGTAATGCAATTTCTTTTAATCTATCTTAATTTTTTCACTTCCCTACGCTTTAATGAGGCTGCTGAGGTATCCCTTCATTTAATTCGCACAGTTAACATTTACGATCATTTTCATCTTAAATAGTATATAATTGAGGTATAATCAATCGTATTTTTCGATTAATAGAGGTGAATATTTAGTGGAGTTACGTCAATTACGTTATTTTGTTGAAGTTGCTGAGCGTGAACACATTTCAGAGGCTGCTGAACATCTTCATGTTGCTCAATCTGCAATTAGCCGACAAATTGCTAATCTAGAAGATGAATTAGGCACATCACTCTTTGAACGAGTAGGACGAAATGTTAAATTGACACCAATCGGCAAAACGTTTCTTGAGCACACAATTACCGCTCTAAAAGCCATTGATTTTGCCGCAAAGCAAGTTGAGGAATATTTAGATCCTGCTAAAGGTACGATAAAAATCGGTTTTCCAACAAGCTTGGCTAGCTATGTATTGCCAACTGTTATCTCCGCCTTCAAACGTGAATATCCAGACTTGCAATTCCAGCTCCGTCAAGGCTCCTATCGTTTTTTAATTGATGCAGTCAAAAATCGCGAATTAAATTTAGCATTTTTAGGCCCTCTTCCACCAAAGGATGAAGCGATTCAATCAACTATTTTGTTTACTGAAAACATCGCCGCTTTACTACCAGCAAAACATCCACTAGCCAAAAGGGAAAGTATTCAACTTGCCGATTTACGTAACGACTTATTTGTCTTATTCCCAGATGGCTATATTTTACATAAAGTAGCTATGGATGCCTGTCGAGCTGCCGGCTTCTTGCCAAACGTCATCTCTGAGGGTGAGGACTTAGATGCCCTAAAAGGTCTTGTCGCTGCAGGCATTGGAGTCAGCCTATTACCAGAAAGCTCCCTGTATGATTCAGCTGCCCGCTTCACAGTAAAGGTGCCAATTAAATCACCTACGATTCCAAGAACAGTGGGCATAATTTCACCCGTAAATCGTGAAATTGCACCATCAGAAAAAATATTTTTAGACTTTGTCACGAACTTCTTTTCACGCCTTTCTCAATTCCAATAAAAAAATCGCCTTAGCTGGCGATTTTTTTGGGGTTTAGGTGATTCTATTTGTCTGGCTGGTGGTTCTTTCCGTCACTTTGGCGGTTCTATCCACGATTTCGGCGGTTCTATCCACGACTTTGGCGTTTCTATCCGTCACTTCGACGGTTCTATCGTTCGCTTTGATGATTCTATCCGTCGTTCTGGCGGTTCTTTCCGTCGTTTTGATGATTCTATCCGTCGCTTGCGGTTCTTTCCGTCGCTCTGGCAATTCTATCCGTCGCTTGCGGTTCTTTCCGTCGCTCTGGCAATTCTATCCGTCGCTTCAATAGTCCTATCCGTCGCTTTGATAATTCTATCCGTCGCTCTGGCGATTCTTTCCGTCACTTGCGATTTTAGATTTCATTAGGAACTTCTCAATTCCAATAAAAAAAATCGCCTTAGCTGGCGATTTTTTTAGGCTTATGTGATTCTATCTGTCACTTCGATAATCCTATCCGTCGTTTTAACTGTTCTTTCCGTCACTTCGACGGTTCTATCCGTCGCTTTGATGATTCTATCCGGCATTCTGGCTGTTCTTTCCGTCACTTTGATGATTCTATCCGTCGTTCTGGCTGTTCTTTCCGTCGCTTTGATGATTCTATCCGTCACTTCGGCGATTCTATCCACGACTTTGGCTGTTCTATCCGCCACTTTGCGTTCTATCCGTCACTTCGACGGTTCTATCCTTCGCTTTGATGATTCTATCCGTCGTTCTGGCTGTTCTTTCCATCACTTTGATGATTCTATCCGTCGCTTTGGCGATTCTATCCACGATTTTGGCTACTCTATCCACGACTTTAGCGTTTCTATCCACGTCTTTGGCTGTTCTATCCACGACTTTAGCGTTTCTATCCACGATTTTGGCTGTTCTATCCACGACTTTAGCGTTTCTATCCACGACTTTGGCTGTTCTATCCGCCACTTTGCGTTCTTTCCGTCGCTCTGGCTCTTCTATCCGTCACTTCGACTATTCTTTCCGTCGCTTTGACTGCTCTATCCGCCACTTCGGCGATTCTATCCACGACTTCAGCTATTCTATCCACGACTTTGACGGTTCTATCCACGATTTCGGCTGTTCTATCCACGACTTTGGCGTTTCTATCCACGATTTTGGCTGTTCTATCCACGATTTCGGCGTTTCTATCCACGACTTTGGCGTTTCTATCCACGTCTTCGGCTGTTCTATCCGTCGTTTTGATAATTCTATCCGTCGTTCTGGCGATTCTATCCGTCGTTTTGATGACCCTATCCGTCGCTTGCGATTTTATCCGTCGTTTTGATAATCCTATCCGTCGCTCTGGCTGTTCTATCCGTCACTTTGATGATTCTATCCGTCACTTGCGGTTCTATCCGTCGTTTTGATAATTCTTTCCGTCGTTTTGATAATTCTTTCCGTCGCTTTGATAATCCTATCCGTCGCTCTGGCTATTCCATCTGTCACTTCAACTATTTTTTCTCGCTTTGACTGCTCTATCCGCCACTTTGGCTATTCTATCCACGATTTCGGCTGCTCTATCCGCCACTTCAGTGTTTCTATCCACGACTTTGCTGCTCTGCCCGTCACTCCGCTGATTGTTTGCCAATCCATTGTAACGTTTTTGAGCTTAGACCTCCGGCGCGCCATAAAACAACGTCATGATAGCTTTTCTTTTGCACATAGGCTGTCCATTGTTCAAGCGTTTCCTGATCGGCGTACCAGATTTCATGCGTAACATTTTGTTCATCTAAATAGGTGAAATATGCTGCACCACTTGCTTTGTCGCGTTGTTTAACTGCTTTCGTTTTGTTCAGTAATTCCTCTGCCTCTATCTCTGTTAAAGCAACTGTTTTGCCTTGATTCATCCATTCAAATCCGCCCGTTGCAAAGGCAATTGCTAAGTTTTGATTGGACTTCCCAATTTTTTTTAGTAAGTCATCTAAAAATGAAAAAGTTGCCTTTGCACCTGGACCACTATGATATCCGTGCACATTATAAGCCATCACTGTATAGTTAGGTCCATCTGGTAATTTCACTTTAAATGGGAAGCGGGGCTCTAGTACGACATGTAATGATATATCCTTTTTCGATAGCTGTTTATACAGTTCCTCTAAGAAAAGTACATACTTAGGGATGTCCTCTTTAGCTATCTTTTCATAATCAATTTCAATACCATCCACGTCATACTGTTCAACAACCTGCATAATATTATCGATATGTTGTTGCCTTGATGACGTATCTTGTAACAATCGATGCAATAACGCACTATCCTTCTGAACAGAAGGGGAGTTATCTGTAATATAATCGTTAATTAACGTTAGTATAATATTATGCGTTTCATTAAATTGTTGCTGTGTTTGTTTTAACATTTCTATCGCATCTTCCGTTAATAATAATTGATCATTACTATTAAAATAAGCACCAAAAACGCGAATATCCTGTAAGCCCTGTTGTGAATTTTTCACATCCTCGATGGCAGAGTTTTTTTGCCATTCGGGTAACCATATGGATAATTGAAGCTTGTTTTTATTCTTCAACCCTTCTTTCACCTCAACAGGTGCTTCTTTGCTATCACTACAAGCTGTGATAATTAGTAGCAGTGTTATACAGATAAACCCCAAAATTTTTTTCACTTGAATCTAGATCCCCCCGATTTAGAAGGTTTCAATAAAGAAGTCAACAACGTTATTAAATAAGGTCATCGTTTTATGTTTTACTTTATCGAAATTCGTGTATTGGTTAGTAAAAAGTGTATGATCGTTAACATCGGTAATCAATATATTTTCGATGATTGTATCGTAAATATCATCTGCATACTGTTCATGCGAAGTTTCTTTTTTGCTGAACAACGCGCCAAATCCAATTTGTGATCCTTGAATATCAGGATTTACTTGAATTGTCTTAGATAATTCCTTATCTATATCTATTTTTATTTTATCCTTATTGACAGCAATGTTAAATTCTCTTGTTTTTGTTAGGTTTCTTGGGTACTCTTCCTCATCAATTCTAGAGCCTTTTTGCGTATCCTGATAATCGTATACGGTAGCCTTATTAAATGCATACTCTTCTTCATTCCACTGTATTTCATTTAAAGGAAAACGCTCCTTCTCTACAACACCTGCTCCTGGTAATTTTTCCGAAACAACAATCTCATTATCTATTAGCGCTATTCTAATATAACTATTATTTTTTTCATCATAGTTTAAATAAATAGATTGTTGTCCAACGACATTCCCTTTAAAAGCGAAGTTTATATTATATTGCTCTGGAAGTTCTTCCTTTAATAGTATCCGCCCCTCACTAGATGGTGCTGATGTTATAGTAATCTCATTCTCTTCAAATTCTGCGGCACTATTAATGACAGACCATTCTTTTGCCCGTTCATGGTCCCCGACTTCAAATTCAACATTTTGCTTACTTGCTTGACGGATCTTCATCATCACATGATTTGTAGACCAATACGGCGATACTTGTAATCTACTTAAGTTGTAAAGATCTGCATCCGCATCATTATATGCCCCTCGCTCCAAATTAAAATGCATGCTAAACATATCCTTAATTTGCTTATCATTCGTACTTTCTACTAATGGATCCATACTATTATAAAGTGAGTTTGCATGCATGATGGCATATGCCTTAGGAACCTCTCCTAATTCCTCCTCATAAATATCATTCATTAGCTTGTAATCTTTCTGAATACGTTTTTCCATTTCTTGTCGTGTTTCACTCGGAATCATATATTGATTGCGGACGAAATCCATTAAATAATGATTATAATATTCGATAGTCGTTTTATTCGACACATTATTTTCATCTATCACACCTAAAGACTGTCCTTTATCGTTATAGATATTTATATATGTCAGACGGTACCCATTAGAACCCAACTCCCAGTATCCACTTTCCTCCATGAGTAATAAATCTTCCGGCTTTAAAAATTTATTATCACGTGTGTCCATTTTATTGGCGTACGTAAACATCGTTGCATTATAATTTAAATCTTCCATAATGTTTTGAGCGAATATACTAGAATCTGTACGGCCATCTTCAAATGATAAATACAACGCTTTTTCTGGCAATGGTTTGTTTTTCTGATAAAAGTCTAAAACATCCTGCTGCGTAATTGTTTGATAGCCCTGACTTTCAAGTAATGCTAGTTGTTTTTTTAAATTCTCTTTAGATACGTATTTAGGAGATTCACCTCTGCTCACACCAAAATACGATAATGCGATGAAACCATCTTTATTTTCTAAAGGAACTGTTTCCTCCACCTTTTTTTCTGTTAAAAATACTACACGAAATAAAATAACCGCTAAAAATACAACGATTATCAATTGAATAATGGATCGTATTACTTTCCTTCGATTTTTTTTAGCTGGATTTAATACAATATTTTTTTCACTCATTCCCTCTCACCCATTTTTCTAATTTTTAGAATCGAAATTCGGGATTTTCGTAATTTTTGTTTTTCTAATTTCTTTTCTTTGGCCATGACATCTTGAGGTGTTTCTCTCGTACCCCATGTTGATTTCCAAAATGTAACCCATGCAACAGGCATTTGCCACAGCAAAATAAATTCATAAAAAAGTACAAAGATAAAGCCAAATGCCCACAACTTACTTCTTCTAAAGAAAAGATGGGCCAAGCTCATTAGCATTGACATCAATAACAAGCCTATTAAAAATGTGGTTGGAAAAACGCCATGCATAATTGGCACATAAATTAGATTGTAAACAACAACAATAGGAGCTGCTATTGGTACGATTAACCCGATAATGAAGAAAAGAAACATGAAAGGTTCCTTTTTCCACATAAATAAAAATGCTCGTAACGATTCGCGTAGCCATGATCGTTTCCATCTCATTTGTTGAGATAAAAAGACTTTTGTATCTGAAGGAACAATTGTAGAACATACAGCATTGTCCTGATATCCTGTTCGATGTGTTTTTAAAATATAGTTTGTCATACTGCGATCATCCCCGAATGTCGCAGGCTGTCCAAGAAATTTTTGATTTAACCATGCTGTCTCATTTTTCAAAATAAGCTCTTTTCGATAACATGCTAATGGTCCAGATAAGCAAGTTACTGTATCAAACCAAGACTCAGCAGCTTTCATTATCCGAAAGGCTATATAATAGCGAACTGTTTGCAATTTTGTCAGAGCATTTGTAAATTTATTTTCAACCTCTGTTCTTCCAGCCACACCGCCCATTTTAGGATCTTGGAAAGGCTGCACTAAATTTCGAATAGCATGAGGTTCTAAAAAACTATCTGAATCTACGAAAACGACTAAATCGTGTTTAGCAAGATGCACTCCTGCCACTAAAGCCTCACGTTTCCCACCATTTTGAGGTAGCTTATGAAAACTTAAGCGATTCTTTGTTTTAAATCGCTCACCCTCATTATGAATAAAGTCAATCATTTCTTTTGCTTTTTCCTCAGTTCTATCTGTTGAATAATCATCTACTACAATAACCTCTAATTTATCTACAGGGTAATACTGATTCATACAGCTTAAAACTGTTCTATGAATCCATTGTTCTTCGTTAAACACTGGTATAATAATAGAAACGCCTGGTTCAAAATTAGGATTTATCGGTACATTCCTATAGAAAATACCGAATAAATATCTACTTAAAAGAAATGTTGCGGCAATAATACTATATAGATATAGGAATTTATTAAATTTGAAATAAATAACACTTTCAGCCCTCATTAACATAACAATAAGAGAAACAATCAATAGAAATAGACTTGCCACAAAGATTGATAGACCCCAACGTTTTTTAGTCATATAGTCATTTAAATGCTGTAAAAATTCACATGCATAATAGCACCTAGTTACGCCATCTACTTCTTTCGTAAAATGACGCACGACTTTCGCCTTTATTTTTACTCTAGATTCATAGCCCTCCGGCATCGCACCACCAGGTATAGTGAATTTCATCGTTATAATTTCATTTATTAATAAATTATTAGGACTATCTGAATATATAAGAATACCTGTAACTGAAATATCCTCTGCGTAATATTTATCACTAACCTTTTGCTTACCTCTTTTAATTTGCACTTCAAAATTAGTTTTATAGCGTAAACTTAACTGCTGTAAACAGTAAATTTCATTGACATCTGTAGGATCGATTTCCTCTTTTTGATAAGAAGCACCTCGGCGGTTAACGAGACTTCGTACATTTTCTGGATCAGGAATATTCGATAAAATTCGTCGATCAGAGCGTGGTATCGTTAAAACCTCTTTTTTCTCATTCATGATTATCAATTCACTTCCTTACTTGAATCTTCTTCAATCCAAGTCGACATTTTTGCAAAACTATATCCATCTTTTTGCAGTTTTTCAATGATTACTGGTAGTGCCTCAACTGTTTTTGTACCGTCTAAAACGTGCATAACAATTACCTTTCCTGGACCAACCCTACTCATCACACGATTATAAATATCTGAAACGGTATATTCTAAATTCCAATCAAATGATGCTATATCGTACAGAGCAATCGATTTGACACCTGTTGCGGCAATAATTTTCGCTGATTCTTCATTAAGAGCACCTTTATTTGGTCTGAAATACAGCAAAGGTTCTTCCTGTAAGGCATATGTTAGCGCCCTATGTGCCATTACGACATCCTCTTGTAGTTCCTCCGGTGTCATTGTTGTAACATCAAGGTGATTATAAGAGTGACTTGCAACCTCATGACCTCTCTCAACAATTAATCGCGCTAATTGTGGATCCTTCTCCACTCCTTTACCAATTAAAAAGAATGTGGATTTAACGTTATACTTATCAAGAACATCCAAAATTTCTTTAACTCTCTCCTCACTCGCCCAATCATCAAAGGTTAAAGCAATTTCTTTTTTGGAGGTATTTTTACGGTAGAAAATATTTGGTTTAACATTTTTGTAATCCGGATTTATTTTAATAGCGTCATAGCCTTCAATTTCCTCTAACGATTTTACTAAATATTGTTCATCTAATACGTCTGTTAATGTAGAGAAAGCATATCCTTTTTCTTCTCCTAATTGAGACAATAGTGGTACAACATCAATAATCGCAGGATTAATGTACGTGTTTAAATGAATGACAGATCCACTGTTGATAAAACGACGAATATAATCTAGTATTTCCTCAGCACTTTGCATATTTCGATCTTTCGGATTAATGGAAGATTCTACGACTCCCTTCATATTGAGCGTTTTCGTTGCTAAACGCATGTTGTCAGTTGAATCACCAGAACGACTGCGAACGTATTTTGGTGTATAACCTAATTGCTCTTCAAAAACTTCATTCGCTAAATAAATCTCTTTATAAGTTTCTTCATAATTTAAATCAGTCATATCAGAAAACGTCAACGTACCATTTTCTACCTCATGACCTCTGGCTAAAATGTCCTTCACTAACTCAGGATCCTGTGCCACTCGCGTACCTTCTACAAAAAATGTTGCCTTCATGTTAAATTGATCTAATACCTTTAATAGTTTCTGCATTGTTTCATTGTCTGCAAGCCCATTAAAAGTTAACGCTACTTTTGGACTAAGAATACTTGCATGACTATAAATATCACTCATCGTTCCATCATGTTCTTTTATCTCGATTGCTGAATCAACTGGTTTAGCTTGATTAGTTTGAGCAGACGTTTGACACCCAGTTAAAAATAAAATGAATAATAGACTACATAATTTTAGTCGTCTCATTTCAAAAAAATCTCCCCTTATAATTTGTAATAATTTTCACTTTTAAATAAATAATGGGTATTGCGTGTATCAAAAATTAAAGCAGCATATTGATCAATCAATGAATATTCAATAGGTGTATGATTCGTTAAAATGACTACAGCATCTGCTTTTTGAACTAATTCTTTTGTAAGTGACACTGTGTTAAACCTGTAATTACCAACTGTAAATGTTTCAATAAATGGATCAACAACATTTAGGCCACACTGCTTGTCCTTTAATTTGTCAATAACATGCAGTGCTGGTGATTCACGAAAATCATTAATATCTGGCTTATACGTGACTCCAATCACTAGAATCTCCGCGTCACCTATCTCTTTCTCCTGCGCATTTAAGTAATTTTCTAGTCTTTCAACAACAAAGCTTGGCATGGAAACATTAATTTTATCTGCCGTCTCGATTAATGTTGCAGAAATACCATGTTGCTGACCAGCCCATAATAAATATTTAGGGTCCACCGGTATGCAATGACCACCAACTCCAGGGCCGGGAGCAAATGGCATAAAACCATAAGGCTTTGTTGAAGCTGCTTCAATAACTTCCCACACATCAACATCCATCTTATGGCAAATCTGACTTAATTCATTGACGAGAGCAATATTAATTTGACGAAACGTATTTTCTAATAACTTTTCCATTTCAGCAACCTTTGGACTTGTTACAGCAAACACATTTGTATTAATCACTGTTTCATAAAAATGCTTGGAAACTTCTAAACAAGCTGCTGATATGCCGCCAACTACTTTAGGCGTATTCGAAACTGAAAAATTTAAGTTTCCAGGGTCCACACGTTCAGGAGAATAAGCTAAAAATATATCCTGCCCAATAACAAAATTGCTTTTTTCTAAGATTGGTTTAACGATCTCTTCTGTTGTTCCAGGGTAAGTTGTACTTTCAAGAATAATTAAAGTATTGGAGGACATGTTTTGTTCGACTGCATTGGCTGCGTCTACAATATATGAAATATTAGGTGTTCCATCTGCAGTCGTAGGCGTCGGTACACAAATAATAATGACATCTACATATGCAAGTTTAGAAAAATCATTTGTCGGCTCAAACTTCTCTTCATTAACTGCTTTTTCAATGATTGCATTAGACATATCAGCAATATAGCTATCACCGCTTCTTAATTTAGAAATTTTTTCATCGTCCTTATCGAATCCAATTACTTGAAAACCCTTATTAACGATTTGCAACGCAAGTGGGAGCCCTACATAACCAAGTCCAACAACTCCAATTGTTGCCTTTCTTATTTCGATTTTTTTTGATAAATCTAACTCTAGCGACTCAATTCTGATCCCCATAAACAATTTCCCCTTCGTCTAAAATTAGTAATTTTTAACAACGCACCCAAAAAACTACTCTGCAATAGCTAATTCCATTTACATTTCCTTCTTTTTCCAATACTCCCCCTCATCTTCACGCACACCCTTAGTCATTTAATCCCTAAATTCGGGATATATACCTATAAGATAAATACATAGTACCAAGTTAAACTAAACGTTTTCTAAACAAATTCTACATAAGGAGTAAAAATAACTACAAAAACATGAATTTTTCTAGATAAACACACAACACATTCCTTTAGAACTATACATTTTATGATAAATTTCTACATAAACTCGTACTATTATTAATTTTTCCACAAATAAAACTGTAACTATTTGTCGGAAACTTTTTTATCTTAAATAACTAGGGAATCGGATTAATTATTAGAAATGTACTCGTTAGCTTTTTATCAATGGAATTAGCATTGAAGATTATCATCTAATATAGTTTTAGACTGCATTACGAACTTCTCAATTCCAATAAAAAAAATCGCCATTGCTGGCGATTTTTTGGGGCTTAAGTATATTCTATCCTTCAGATTGACTGTTCTATCCGGCATTTCGGCGGTTCTATCCACGGTTTTGGCTGTTCTATCCACGAATTTGGCGATCCTATCCACGATTTTGACGTTTCTATCCGCGCTTTGATAAATCTATCCTTCGCTTTGATGACCCTATCCGTCGCTGGACATTCTTTCCGTCGCTTTGATAATTCTATCCGTCGCTCAGGCGGTTCTTTCCGTCGCTTTGATGATCCTATCCGTCGCTGGACATTCTTTCCGTCGCTTTGATAATTCTATCCGTCGCTCTGGCTGTTCTTTCCGTCGCTTTGATGACCCTATCCGTCGCTGGACATTCTTTCCGTCGCTTTGATAATTCTATCCGTCGCTCTGGCTGTTCTTTCCGTCGCTTTGATGACCCTATCCGTCGCTGGCCATTCTTTCCGTCGCTTGGATGATTCTATCCGTCGCTCTGGCTGTTCTTTCCGTCGCTTTGATGATCCTATCCGTCGCTGGACATTCTTTCCGTCGCTTGGATGATTCTATCCGTCGCTCTGGCTGTTCTATCCGTCGCTTGGATGATTCTATCCGTCGCTGGACATTCTTTCCGTCGCTTTGATAATTCTATCCGTCGCTCTGGCGGTTCTTTCCGTCGCTTTGACGATTCTATCCGTCACTGGACATTCTTTCCGTCGCTCTGACTATTCTTTCCGTCGCTTTGATAATCCTATCCGTCGCTCTAGCAATTCTTCCGCCACTTGCAATCAATCCGTCACTCTGATAACCCTATCCCTAACCTGATATTTACTAATTCGTTTTTTTGTTAAAACGATCTACAATCATGGCTAATGCACCATCTCCAGTTACATTTGTAGCTGTACCGAAGCTATCTTGCGCTAGGTACAATGCTATCATAAGTGCAACCATTGTTTCGTCGAAGCCAAGCATTGTTTTTAATAAACCAATTGCTGCCATGACAGCTCCCCCTGGGACACCTGGTGCGGCAACCATTGTAATACCTAACATAAAAATAAAGCCTATATATTGTGCAAAGCTTATATCCATGCCGTTCATCATCATGACACCTAAAGAACATGTCACTAATGTAATCGTACTACCCGATAAATGAATAGTGGCAAACAGCGGGACTGTAAAATTCGCTACTTTTTCTGAAGCTCCTGCTTTTTTTGCTTGTTGTAACGTCACCGGAATCGTTGCTGCTGAAGATTGTGTGCCTAACGCTGTGAAATAGGCAGGCAACATAGTTCGAAGCAACATGAGTGGATTTTTCTTATTTAAAATTCCCGCAGCTGTATATTGCACTAGTAATATTACCCAATGCATCACAATTATTAGCACGAATACAATTGCGAAAACGGATAAGATTTTTGCTACTTGACCACCGAATGTCATGTTCAAGAAGATACCGAAAATATGGAATGGTAAAAGTGGAATAATAACAAACGAAATCAATTTTTCAATAATAATATTAAACTCTTCAAAGCCACGTTTCATAACATCACTTTGAACAGCGGCCATACCAATACCTACAATAAATGCAAAAATTAATGCCGCCATCACATCCATTATTGGCGGCATGTCAACTTTAAAGAATGCCTGCGCTAAAAATTCCTCAGGGTTTTTCATGCTTTCTATAGCACCATTTGAAATGAAATTAGGCAACACATTTCGCGCTACAAAAAAGGCGAGTATACCTGCAATGATTGTTGAGAAATAAGCAAAGAATGTTGCCAAACCTAATAGTTTTCCTGAGCCTTTTCCAAGCTGAGCAATGCCTGGAGCTATAAATGCAATAATAATAAGTGGTACAACAAAATTCAAAAAATTACCGAATAAACCATTAAATGTTGCAAATATACGTACAACTGGCTCTGGCATAAAGTTTCCAAGTATTACCGCCAATGAAATAGCGACAATAATTTTTGCCAATAGACCAAATTTAAGTTTCACTGTATTGTCCTCCTTAAAAAAACAACTGTCTTTTTCCGATGTAACATTAGTAATTTATCATAAACAGTTGCGAGAATATACAGTTTGTTAAATAGCCGGAATTGTAAAACATTTTTCTATTTTCAAATAGAAAAGCTCATCATCATAACATGTGGTTGATTTCCGTTCCGACTGGGAGCGTCCGATGAGCTGCTCGGCCCAAAAGGATGTTGGTCACGAAGGCGTTATCACAGGACGTGATGCTTTTAGCCTTCGTTCCTCTATTTGCTCGCGCCATGGTCTCATCCGTGACGCTAATCCCAAGGAGGAAGATCAACCTATAATGTCATCCACAACTTTTGATGATGAACCAAAAAAAGCTTAGAATAGGCAATAAAATCACCTATCCTAAGCTTCCATTAATACTCTTTAAATAGCTTTTGTAAAATATAATATGATTGTTTTAAACGTTCTTCATGCATAGGAGTTTGCCATTTTCCCCAAGAATACGCTGAGAGTGCAGGTAAGACATGGCTGTTTGTCTCTGGTAAAGATTTTACAACCTTGCCCTCTTTATCTACAAATACAGCACCAATATAAATATTATCTACTTTAGTTGAAGCAGACTTTCCATCTTTATATAAATCCCCCATAAACTCACGTTGACTAGGATCTTTTGCTTGAATTAGTAGCCAAGGGATTCGCAGCTCAATAACATTATCCTCTGTCCACGTATAGTCTACTAACGAATTATAATCTTTTGACTCCGGGTTGGCATTTCCTTGAAGCAGTTTCCCTGTTTCATAATAACTAAAGTCGGTAGTAATGTTTTGCTCTGGTAAGAATAGCTGTTTATTTAACACATAGTTAATCGGTGCAAACTTACCACTATTTATTGTGGGAACTGCCATACGCGGCGGAATCATATTTAAATTATGACCGTAAAAATAATCATAGAAATCATAGTATTCATCAATGACAACTCGTGAGTCTCCATTTTTATTTAATTCCACCATAAAATCTATACCATTTGAAAACGTCATATCTTTTATTGATGTCGCCGAAGTATTACCTTGATTTGGTACTACATCAAGTAAAATGCGCGGTGAAGCTTTTTCTAAAACATCACTTTTTAATTTTAAATACAAATATTTTTCATCATAATCGACAGCAAAATCTGTTGAATCAGAAGGTGAGGTATCATACATTTGCGTACCTTTCCACTCCTCTGTATTGCCGTCTACTTTTACTTTAAATCTATCAAAGCTTAGTAAACCAAATTGCTGTTCATTCGTTTGTGCATTGGACCAAAACGGTCGACGGTTTGGATCATCATAATCCATCGTATTCCACGTTCGCTTAAACCACTCGTCTTGCCATGTAAAGACAAGACCTCCCATCAAGCCTTCATGCATAATATCTTCAAATAAATGTTGTAGTGTTTCACCTTGTTCTTGTTCAGACATATGTCCCTGATTCCAGCCGTAAACATTTTCATGTGTCATACCGCGCGCTGCTGGTATTCCAAATTCTGCAATAAGAACTGGCATACGATGAGCTGCATGTAAGTCTTTTAAATATCCTGCATAACTATTTTTATTGCCCCGGAAATCTTTATAATTTAAATATTTTTGATCGAAGTTAAAGAAGTCAGGATAATATGGATAAACATGATAGGAAGCAAATTGACCTGGTGCCTGCATTTCACCCTTCGTGTAGATAACATTAGGATTTACCCCTACCAAATCTTCATCCTCAGAAGGTTCAGACGGATGGTCTAATATGTCCGTTGTTACCCAGTTGGTGAAACTCATTGGGCGCATCCAATTGTATTTGTCCTTCTCATAAACAGTAATAAGGTCCATTTGCTCTGCTAACCAATGCTCGAATGGTGAAGCATTCTTTGTTTCAAAATACGTCCCATTGTATTCGCCTATATTAACGTGTTTCTCATTCGTACCGACCACCATATGCGGATACCATTCAATGCCAAGCACCCAGCCAATCACATATTTCGAAACGTCAACGTCGTATAATCCAGAGGCGTGTCCTGGTACTGGCTTCACATAAGTATTCCCGTGGATAACATCTACCATTCGTTTCATTTCAAATTGAAAATCCTTCAAGGTCGCTTCATCGTAGGCATCTAGTGAATTAGCCAAGCCTTCTTCATTAATCCACACACCATGCAATATATACAGTGGTTTATCTGGGTTTTCTTCATTGTATTTAGCAAGTGCCCGGTAAAAACCTGGTGGGTGTAATGTGTATACACGAATCGTATTGGCATTCATTTCAGCAATTTGATTAAACCATCGATAGTACTCTTCTTCTGTAATAGCGGCCTCACCAGGGAATGCTCCTGGTTTCCCCATGCCGATATTAACGCCCTTAAATACGATTGGCTCCCATTTTCCATCACGTAAGATTTCAAACGACTCACCTTGAACACGTGCATTATAATTTAATTTTTCATGATTAACGTTTTCTTTAACCTCTTTTTGCTCAAACGTTTCAAAAATTTTATTCATTACTGGTATATAAATCGACCAATAAAATGAACTGTCTGCATACTTCTCTGCGTATTTATAGATGGTCGGTAAACCCTTTAGTTTATAGAAGGTTGGAACACGCGACACATCATTAAAGTCTCCAGCAAAATAATAGCTTGTCGTATTGCGTTTATCCTGTGAAACGATAGCCGCAAATTGCTGTGGAATATCGTTTTCCTCTAATAATTTTGCCCCTTCTTTTGTTAAGTCCCATTTATAATTAGCGAGAGCATCCTCGGCATATTTAGGTGTAATAATATCAAACCAATAGCCATACTTGGCACTAGCTGAGGTATTAAAGAATTTTTTCCCTTCTTCAGTAAATTGCACCTCAATACCTTCTGTCTTTACATGCTTGTCCATTTCTAGCACAATGAGCTTTTCTGTAATTTCATTAAATAGAAGAAAGCCTCCACCCTCATACGGCCAATTATCACCATGTTCATCTACGACCCATTGTGGAATTTCTGAATTTTTATGATAATCAAGCTCATCAAAATAACGCCCAATCCATCCAGACCATGAAATTCCTAAATAATCCTGTAGCTCTTTTCTAACTGCCTCTGATGTTGGTGAGGCAAATGTATTGAATTCAGCTATTAACATACTTTTCTTGTTGCTTGCTAAACGGGCTACTATGGACTGCCATTCATCCATTTCTAAGCCACCAACAATTTTTTCTGAGCGTTTACCTAGACGCTTTTCTTCATTTAAATCATCCTTATAAACACCATACGTATCGGCCAAATAAATAACATCATAATTACTATAGTCAGTTGGAAACTTTTTTTCTGACACACTTTTCGTTTCATCGTTTGGAATCGTACCATAGTAATTTTTTTGAACATCATATGGTTGATGATCCATCGTGTATTTATAATGATTTAAAAACCAATCCACACCTAAATGCTCCCGATATGTTTCATTCGGAACCGTTTTATCTAGAATCGCAACGTTCAGCGGTTTTTCATCGCTCAAATACCACCATGCTATAGGCGTGATAATAAGAACTAGAATGGCTATAATCCCTATATATATTCGCTTCATACATTTTTCTCCTTTTCAGCGATGCCGACACGCTTCATATTACCCCAATCGCTTTTTCTTAGCACAAACCGAATTAATCCCTCACAGCGCCATAAAAGAGTGAGTGGTCGATACCAAAAAATTTCTGTAAACGATAACAGTATCATTCGTAGTAGCTCTCTCTTTTTTGGATAAGTATTCAGGGCCCATGCCTCGAACAATACAGATGCTATTGAAAAAATAACACCATAAATGACGAAGAGTAGTAATAGCAAGATTGCTATTTCATAATAGATTTTCCCTAAGAAAAATGCTACAACGATATAAATATAACCACCTAGCTCAACAATTGGTCCAAGACATTCTACAAGCCAAAAGTATGGAAATGAGATGAATCCTAGCAAGCCATATTTAGGGTTCAACGTCATCTTTTTATGCTTCCAGAGGCTTTCAAACAATCCTTGATGCCAGCGTCTACGTTGATTACGTAACACCCCTAACGTCTGAGGTGCTTCGGTCCAACATACAGGGTCTGGTACAAATTCAATGCGTTTTTTTTCTTTTTTCTCTTTTATCAAACGGTGAATATTTACGACAAGCTCCATGTCTTCTCCAATAATATTCGTTGAATAACCGCCCGCTTCCACAGCCCATTTTTTCGAAAACACACTAAATGCTCCCGAAATAATAAGGACAAGATTAAATTTACTTAAAGCTATTCGCCCCATTAAAAACGCTCGTAAATATTCTATTACTTGCATGATTACTAAGTAATTATTTGGTAGGTGCGTTTCCGTAACGGAACCAAGCTGCATTTTTGCCCCATTGGCAATTCGAATATTTCCTCCTGCCGCAATCACTTCACCATCAGATAAAATAATCGGCTTCATCACACGAAGCAATGACTTTTCATCTAAAATTGAATCCCCATCAATCGAGCAAAAATAAGGATATTGAGAAACATTAATACCTACATTTAACGCATCAGCCTTACCACCATTTTCTTTATCTACTAAAATACAATTCTTATATATTTCAGATTCATAAATTCGTCTAATCTGTTTTGTAGGGATATTTGTACGAATAATTTTATCAACAGGCTTCATTTGGAAATGCTCGATGACGGTTTGAAGTGTATGATCCGTAGAACCATCATTGATGATAATAATTTCAGTTTGCGGATAGCGTAAATTCAACAATGAATAGACTGTATCAACAACGCCTATCTCTTCATTGTAAGCAGGGACAAGTAAGGATACTGGCTTTGAATAGAAGGCATCTATATGTGCATCATCATATTCTGAGGGATCTAATTTATAGCGTTTTCGCAAATCTAGCATAGCAATAACAAGCATTGTACAATATGAAACAATAACGAATAGCATATAAAACAGAATAACGCCGCCAAAGAACCACATACAATAATCTAAAAATACTTTCATTTGTTCCCCTGCTTTCTCACTACTGTTTCCTGTGCCATTTCTATTGCATATTGGTCATTTGAGGACTCCATAAATTGCTGTAATTTTACAATTCCTTCTCGATCTTCAGCGATTGTTTTAGCTGCCTGTGAACGTACCCACCAATTTTCATCCTGTAGGAGCTGTTCTAAATAAGTATAGGTATAATTTAGTGGCGCATGGTTAAAGATTTTTGCAACCATTAATCTTGCTTCCCACATATCTGATGTCACAAATGGAACATAAGGATCGATTTCATCAATTACACCAATTTCATAAAGCCCCTTCAATGCTCTTATTTTTATTTCTGGAAACTCATGTGTTAATAGCTGTTTTAACTTATCGATATATTGCATATTTCTTTTGACAGCCGCAGTATCAATTGCAGCAAATTGAATATTCTTTGTCCAGCTATCAAAGTCTTCAAATAATCGAATAAATACGTCATCCTCTAACAATACAAATAATCTTCTATATTCGCTTTCTGAATAATTAACTTCTGGTTCTTTAATTTTTTCGATAAACAATTCTGGTTGGAAGAGAGAGTATATTTTTAATAGCTGAAAAAATTCCTCCTCCGAAATTTTTGTTTTCTCAAACTGTTGGCAAGTATCTAGTAGCTCCTCAATCCGTAAATCCGCAATGCGATATAAAGCATTCATCCTAATGCTCCATCGTTTACTTGATAGATCCTTTTCATAAAACTTTTTTAAATAGAGATTAGAAAATTCTTTTATTTTATGGTTAACTTTTACATTCATAATATTTTTTAAATATGATGAAAAAATCATTTCAATAGC
Organism: Lysinibacillus sp. G4S2; assembly: GCF_030348505.1. NCBI lineage: Bacteria > Bacillati > Bacillota > Bacilli > Caryophanales > Bacillaceae > Lysinibacillus > Lysinibacillus sp. G4S2. Next base: position 4,382,370 of record NZ_JAUCFJ010000002.1, read on the forward strand.
TGCTACTTGAGCACGCCCACGAGGGACAAGCACTATAGAAAAAATCTCATCGTTGATTAAATAGTTGTACCAGTGCTGTGAATAGTTTTGTAAATAAGTATCACGAGTTTTTACAAAACGAATTTCCCGCTGGCGCTGAAAAAGTAAATACATCGTAAATAAAAATAGGATTACTAATAAAACGACGATTACTGCTAAAAGAAAAGAAATCGACAGCTTCATCATAGCCAAAACCTCGCAAAAGTTCGCTTAATTTTCGCTTCTAGCAAACGCAAATTAAATGGTTTGACGATATATTCATCGACGCCACCTTCATACGCATTAAGTGTCGCTCCTTCTGAATTTCGTTCCGACATCATATAAATAATGAATTTTTTCTCATTTGGCATGTTGCGCAAAATATGCAATATCTCTAAGCCGTTTTTACGTGGTAAAATATCGTTCATCACAATTAAATGCATATGGCCCGTTTTATAGCTATCGGACTGTAAAAAACTATAGCCATCTTCATAGGTCGACACTTCTAAAGTAAAATGAGGGATGTCTAAGTGATTGAGCGTCGTTTCCAGTACTTTTCTAAAGATTGCATTTTGTTCAATAATACTTACCTTTACTTGCTCCGTTGGTTGTACACTATAATCTGTAACCTGTTCTATTGACCAAGTAGGCTGATCCTCATTTGCTAGTTTCTGCTTATTTGTATCTAACAGAGCTTCAAAGCTAACATTGTTATTTCTTATTTCAGTAATTGAGGCCTTCAAGGCTATTTGCTTAAATTCCCTTTCTTGCTTTAAAATCGCAAAAATCCGTTTTAAAAATGCCTTTGCCTCCACATCACTACTTTGTAGAAAAAATATTCCCCAATGTACTCCGTCTGCTAATTGGAAAAGTAAATCTGTTTTTCGTATTTTTGATTTTAAAAAAGCTGAAATTTGATTCTTCACTTGATTACGTTCTATATCAGTTCCTTGTGAGGAATTAGCTAATTTAAAAAAGACAGCAGTCATTGTTAAACGCGAGCGAATAACACTCTCACGTAAAATTTCAAAATAACCCTTCACTTCATGCTCTTGTAAGATGTCTTCTGCAATGATTAATTTATTCATTTGTTATCACTCCAGTTGATGTAAAATATATATTTCATTGTCTTTTATTTATTTTGGCCCTTCATCAAAATTGAGTATACATTCCACTCCGAGAGAGGTCATTAGATTTCACCTACGTTATGCTCGTAAGAACCTGAAGGCAAAGCAAAGGTTCACTCACCTTCCTCTGCTCCATGTGTTTCAAACCAACAATTTTTTTAAATCAAGAACAGTCTTTAGTACCGATTCATTATTCCCCTATAATTTTTTAATCTATATACACAACAACTATAGTAATAAAGATCACTGAACATATGCTATACAAAAAATATGGTAACTTAAAATATATTATAATTTTGCCACAAACTACAGAAGAAGATTACTTTCGATTAAAAGTTATATTTTTCTGATCTTTTTTATGCAAAAAAAGGGCATGTAAGCTTTAATACTTACATACCCTTTTGATAAAATTATTTAACTGGAACAACTGAGCCTTTCCATTTTTCAACGATGAAGTCTTGGATTTCTTTAGATTTTAATACTTCTACTAACTTTTTAATTTCTGGTTTTGTTTCATCACCAGCACGTACAGCAATAATGTTTACATATGGAGATTCTTTATCTTCAAGAGAAATAGAATCTTCCATTGGATTTAGTCCGTTGTCGATTGCGTAGTTAGAATTGATAAGGACTGCATCACCTTCATTATTTTCATACATTTGTACAAGCATTTCAGGAGCTGTATTTGCGTCGAATTTGAAGTTTTTAGGATTTTCTTCGATATCTTTAAGTTCAGCAGCTGTTTTATCTACCCCATCCTTAAGTTTAATTAAGCCCTTAGCTTCTAATAATGAAAGCATACGCCCGTGGTCTGAAACAGAGTTAGAAAGTAAAATTGTTGCACCCTCTGGTAGATCCTCAAGTGATTTATATTTTTTAGAGTAGATACCGATTGGTTCAATGTGAATGGCACCAGCATTTACAAAGTCATAGCCATTTTCTTTCATGCTAAGCTCTAAGAAAGGTAGGTGTTGGAAATAGTTTGCATCAAGTTCACCTGATTCTAAATGTTGGTTCGGTAATACATAGTCTTGATATGTTTCAATTTTAAGATCAATACCTTCTTTAGCTAAAATCGGTTTTGCTTTTTCTAGAATAACCGCGTGAGGTACATTAGAAGCACCTACTTTTAATGTTACGTTTTCTTTACTATCTGATTTATCACCAGATGATGAGCTTGTATCTTCTTTTTTACCAGCACCACAAGCAGCTAAAGCTAGTACAAGTACTGATAAGAATAATCCTGCTAATAATTTCTTCATTGTATTACACTCCTTTTATCTTGTTTAAATATGTTAATGGTATAAAACCAAAATAACTCTGTAATTTTTAGCGTTTATCGGTTTTAGTTGTAATCATATCGCCAATCCATTGGATGATAAATACAACTACTAAGATTAAAATAGTCGCCATTAATGTCACATCTGGGTGATTACGTTGGAAACCGTCTAAGTAAGCTACATCCCCTAGACCGCCTGCACCGATAATTCCTGCCATCGCAGTATAGCCAACAAGTGCTACGGCAGTAACTGTAATACCTGAAATAAGTGCTGGTAACGATTCTGGAATTAATACTTTCCAAATAATCGTTGACGTTTTAGCGCCCATTGAACGAGCTGCTTCAATAACACCCTTATCAATTTCACGTAATGCAATTAATACCATTCGTGCATAGAATGGTGCAGCACCAATAATTAATGCTGGTAAAGCTGCGTTTGCTCCGCGAATTGTGCCAAGTAACAATTTCGTAAATGGAATTAATAAAATGATTAATACGATGAATGGAATCGAACGGAAAATGTTAACAATCGAACTTGTTAAAAAGTTAACAATTTTATTCGCCCATAGTTGGTTTGGACTTGATAAAAATAATAAGATCCCAATCGCTAATCCAAGAATAAATGTGATAACTGTAGAAATTGTTGTCATGTACAATGTTTGATACGTAGCTTCCCACATTTTTTCCCAGTCGACATTCGGAAAGAGACTAGTTAGCATTTGCAATCACCTCCGTTTGTACTTCGACTGTATTTAAGTAGGTAAGTGCATCCGCAATATTCGCCTTCGAGCCGTCTATTTGCACAATAAGTGTGCCGTACGCACCATTTTTCGTTTGCGAAATATTCCCATGTACAATACTTACTTCCACATCAAACTGTTTCACAAGATGTGAAATTACAGGCTGTTCTGTTTTTTCGCCTACAAAAACTAGTTTGACAAGTTGTCCAGTAGGGTAATTTGCTTTAATTTGTGCCACTGTTTCCTGTGTTTCTTTCGTATCTGTAATTTGAGAAACGAATTTTTTCGTAATGGCAGCTTGTGGAGCTTGGAATACTTGTAATACTTCACCGCGCTCTACAATTTCTCCGGCTTCCATAACCGCTACACGATGACAAATTTTGCGAATAACGTGCATTTCATGTGTAATTAATACGATCGTTAGACCTAATCGTTCATTAATATCGACAAGTAGATCAAGGATAGCATCTGTTGTCTCCGGATCGAGTGCAGATGTTGCCTCATCACATAACAATACCTCTGGATTATTAGCAAGGGCGCGAGCGATACCTACACGTTGCTTTTGTCCCCCTGATAGCTGTGATGGATACGCCTTAGCGCGCCCCCCTAAGCCAACAAGTGTGATCAATTCATTCACTCGCGCTTCACGTTGTGCCTTTGGAACACCTGCGATTTCTAGTGGGAAAGCGATATTTTCCTCAACAGTTCTAGACCAAAGTAAATTAAAATGCTGGAAAATCATACTGACCTTTTGTCTAGCATCTCTGAGCTTTTGCCCCTTTATAGATGAAAATTCTTGATTGTTAACCGTCACCGTACCAGATGTAGGTTTTTCTAAACCGTTTAATAAGCGAATCATCGTACTTTTACCAGCGCCACTATAGCCGATAATGCCAAAAATTTCACCTTTGTTAATAGAAAGGTTGACGTCTTTGACTGCTGTTAATTCGCCATTCGCAGTTTTGTATTTCTTCGTAATATTTTGCAGCTGGATCATAGCGAATTCTCCTTTTCTCATATCCGTGTCACCCGCTGAAGGAAGTAAAAAAACCCCTTCACTTTATAGACAAGTAGAAGGGGTCACGTAACTTATACGCTAAACCGTTCTCTCATCTGTCAAAGATAAATCTTTGGGTGATTTGGCACCTTTTCACTTTGTGATGGTTGCCGGGCTTCATAGGGCACTTCCCTCCGCCACTCTTTATAAGAGTTCGATATATTTATATTTTTTAATATATTCGTACTTTACCACGCGAGTAAAGCTCCGTCAATTTATTTTTTTAATAATTCGTATAAAAATGGTACGGATTGAAAGGCATAAACCTTTTCTATCACTTTTTTGCCATCACAAACGAGTAAACATGGTACACTTTCGATTTTATTATCAAAAGCTATGTGCTCTATAAAATTAATATTCGCTTTACCAACCTGTAAATGTGGTAGTAATTGCTCGACAATCGTCATCATTTTCGAGGCAACTGTACACGTTCCACACATAGGTGTATATAAATAAAAGGCAGCCTTTTCACCGGACTGTACAGCCGTGTCCCACTGCTCTTTTGACCATTCTTCCATCTTTTCACGCAACCTTACAAAATATATTTATTATGGATTGAGAAGTGTGCACGAAGCAATATCATCGCTAACACCTTTCTCGGAGTTGTCTCAACTTCCTTATATGTCGGCATCGTACGTAAATGCTCAGCCTCTGGATAATGTCTGTCCATTAATGCCCGTAGCTTATCACCCGATGTATCTGCATCAAAGAATGTATAAAGCTCACAGCCCTCATATGGATCCAGTAACTCTTCTAATTGATGAACTCCAATTGTACCATTCGTACAAAGGATTATAACATCTTCACTTAAAATAGGTTTAATTTGAAGTTTATCCGAACGCCCTTCGACAATTAAGCATTTTCCCTCGAACATCACGCCACCCCCATTAGACATATCCCTTATGCTCATTATATCCATAACACTCTGTCGATGATCATATAAGACACCCATTGATAAGGGACTTCAAGTGTATTCTTCTCCCAACGTGGTGGAAGGAATGAAGATAATAAAAAACGCCGGTGATTTCCGACGTTTTTTTATTAGGGCTTGTCTTATTCAGCAATCATTTCATCGTATTGCTCAGCTGTCATAAGTTTTTCAACTTCTGATGCATCAGCAGGCTCTACAACGATCATCCATGCTTTTTCATATGGTGATTCATTAACGAATTCTGGGCTATCTTCTAAATCTGCATTTACTTCAACTACTGTACCTGAGATTGGTGCGTATAATTCAGAAACTGTTTTTACAGATTCTACACTACCGAATGGATCATCTGTTTTGATTTCGTCGCCAACTTGTGGAAGCTCAACGAAAACGATATCTCCAAGTTCAGATTGTGCGAAGTGAGAAATACCGATACGTACTTTACCATCTTCTAATTTTACCCATTCATGCTCTTCAGAGTAACGTAAGTCTTTTGGTGTGCTCATGCAAAAACCCCTCCATAAATATGTAATATATTCATCTTCAGTGTGCCATACTTCTACCATAAAAACAAGAATCAATTATGCCTCAGCATAATTCCGTGACATGCGCTGAAAGAAGTTAAAAGCGGTTATTTCCAAGCTTGCTCAAAATCTGATTCTTTAAACCCTAAAGTAACTTTTTTTCCATCTGTTACGATCGGACGTTTAATCAACATACCATCTGAAGCAAGCAGTTCAAGCTGCTCCTCCTCAGGCATTTCAGCTAGCTTATCCTTCAAACCAAGCTCACGATATTTCATACCAGAAGTATTGAAAAATTTCTTTAATGGCAACCCACTCGCTTGCCATAAGCTTGTTAATTCGTCCTTTGTAGGCGGTTGTTCGACAATGTGTACCTCTTCATATGAAATCTCATTTTCATCTAGCCATTTTTGAGCTTTTTTACAAGTAGTACATTTCGGATAATGAATAAATTGAATCGTCATTTAAAGGCTCCTCTACTATCGTTTTCAGGGCGCTAAATTTTCAGCGTCTCCCTCATTTGTCTGTAGTATACCATCATAACCGTTACGAACCAAAATGAAACAATTAATAGCTCATCACTTCAATAGCGTAGGGTTGATTTCCGTTCCGGCTGAGGGCTTTCCTGTTGGGGCGTCCAGCTGGAACGGAAATCAATCAATTCATATAGCGTGTATTTTCTTACATGTCGCAACAACATGGTTTGCTCTGTGCGTCAGCGTAGTGTCAGCAACAACATAGTTTTGTCCGTGCGAAAGCGCAGCGTCAGCTACAACATGGTTTTGTCTGTGCGAAAGCGCAGCGTCAGCTACAACATGGTTTTGTCCGTGCGAAAGCGCAGCGTCAGCAACAACATGGTTTTGTCCGTGCGAAAGCGCAGCGTCAGCTACAACATGGTTTTGTCCGTGCGAAAGCGCAGCGTCAGCTACAACATGGTTTTGTCCGTGCGAAAGCGCAGCGTCAGTTACAACTGGAGCGGAGGTAATTTCTCGTTGCTCCAAAATGCCGATCGCTGATAAATTGCTGAGAATCGCTGATAACTTCATGGGAATCGCTGATAAATTGCCGGGATCGCTGATAACTTCATGGGAATCGCTGATAAATTGCCGAGTATCGCTGATAACTTCATGGGAATCGCTGATAAATTGCTGGGATCCGCTGATAACATCATGAATCGCTGATAAATTGCCGAGTATCGCTGATAACTTCTTGTAAATCGCTGATAAATTGCCGAGTATCGCTGATAACATCATGGTAATCGCTGATAAATTGCCGGGATCGCTGATAACTTCATGGTAATCGCTGATAAATTGCCGAGTATCGCTGATAACATCATGAAAATCGCTGATAAATTGCCGAGAAGCGCTGATAACATCATGAAAATCGCTGATAAATTGCCGAGAAGCGCTGATAACATCATGAAAATCGCTGATAAATTGCCGAGAAGCGCTGATAACATCATGAAAATCGCTGATAAATTGCCGGGATCGCTGATAACTTCATGGATATCGCTGATAAATTGCCGAGTATCGCTGATAACATCATGGAAATCGCTGATAAAATTTCTAGTACCGCCGATAACTTCATGAATCGCTGATAAATTGCCGAGAAGCTCGCGCCCAGACGGAACGGAAAACCCCCTCGTTTTGTCGAAGAGCCCTACTTTTATTTCCAACAAAAAACCTAGCTATCACACCTCGATGGATAGCTAGGTTTTTTTGCTATATCAATTATGCCTTGGCATAATTGCGTCCGGAATCGGCTTTGTGCTTGTGCAAAGCCGATTCCGTGACACCCGCTGAAAAAAGTTAAACTACAAATTTTTCTGCTTCAATCAATTTAACAGAAGCTTCGCGTTTCTTCGCGATTAAGTTGTATGGGTTGTTGCGAGTTAACTTACGTAGTGCAGACAATGTCATGCGTGCCGCATCGCCGTCTGCTGAAGCAAGAATCGTATCTTTAGCTTCTTTTTCAATTTCTGCAAATGCTTCTTGGCAGAAGATTTGAGTGTAAAGTAATTTTTGATGCGCTTTCTCAGCACCGTCACGAGCAATCGCTTTTTCTGTACGTAATACAGCTGATTCCATAGCGAATAGTTGGTTTGCGATATTTGCAATATTCACCAATACTTCTTGCTCTTGATCGAGCTTCGCGCCGTAGCGTTGTGCAGCTAAACCTGCTGCTAATACAGCAATTTTCTTCGCATTTTTCACAAGATATTTTTCTTGTGCTAGCGGCTCTGTTCCTACATCCTCAGGCATTAACATGAGAAGCTCTTGTTGTAGATTTTGAGCGACTTGTAGTAATGGCAATTCACCTTTTAATGCCTTTTTCATAAATGTACCTGGTACAATCATGCGGTTAATTTCATTTGTTCCTTCAAAAATACGATTAATACGAGAATCACGATAAATACGTTCTACTTCATATTCAGCCATAAAGCCGTAACCACCGTGTAATTGAACCGCTTCATCTGCAATGTAATCTAAAGTCTCAGAACCAAATACTTTCGCAATAGAACATTCAATAGCATACTCTGCAATTGCACCAGCAATAACTTTCCCTTGTTTTTGCTCATCTGGGCTTAGCTGACTTAAACGATCCTCAAATAATCCTACTGTACGATAATTTAATGATTCAGATGCATATAATTGTGAAGCCATTGTCGATAATTTTTCTTTTGTTAGGTTGAAATCAGACAGCTTCGTTTTAAATTGCTGACGCTGATTTGTATATTTAATAGCTAGCTCTAGTGCACGTTTCGAACCACCAATTGTTCCAACACCTAGTTTATAGCGACCGATATTTAAAATATTAAAGGCAATAACGTGTCCGCGTCCCACTTCACCTAATAGGTTTTCTACAGGTACTTCTGCATCTTCAAGTACTAATGTACGTGTTGATGAAGATTTGATCCCCATTTTTTTCTCTTCTGGGCCAACCGAAACACCTTTGTAAGCGCGTTCTACGATAAATGCTGTGAATTTTTCGCCATCAATTTTTGTATAGACAACAAATACATCTGCAAAGCCTGCATTTGTAATCCATTGCTTTTCACCATTTAAAATATAATGCGTACCTGCATCATTTAACTTCGCCGTCGTTTTTGCACCTAATGCATCAGAACCTGAACCTGGCTCTGTTAATGCGTAAGCAGCAATTAATTCACCTGACGCAAGCTTTGGTAAATACTTTTTCTTTTGATCTTCATTTCCGAAAAGTACGATTGGTAAAGAACCAATACCTACGTGTGCACCGTGCGTAATAGAGAAGCCACCAGCAACAGACATTTTTTCTGCGATTAATGCAGAAGAAACTTTGTCTAATTCTAGACCCTCATATTCTTCAGGTACATCTGCACCTAGTAAGCCAAGCTCACCTGCGCTTTTTAGTAGACGAACCGAATGCTCAAATTCATGGTTTTCTAATTTTTCAACGACTGGTAACACTTCATTTGCTACATACTCTTCAGTTGTTTTAGCAATCATCTTATGCTCATCTGTGAAATCTTCTGGTGTAAATACACGATCTAATTCCACATCTTCAATAATAAATCCGCCGCCTTTAATGAAATCCGTTGTTTTTTCTGTCATTCTAAATTCCTCCCTATGCATCTATTATTAATGGCTTTTCTTCCCCGATATATAGAAAAGCTTGAAGTACTTTGTCCGGAGGCAACCAGAAACGTCGCACTCCAAGCTGATCTAGCAAACTGTTATCATAAAATCTTTAGATTTAATGAACTATAGAATTTCAAATACTCCTGCAGCACCCATTCCGCCGCCAATACACATTGTCACGACACCGTATTTCTTACCTTGACGCTTCATTTCATGAATAAGCTTTAATGTTAAAATGGCTCCTGTTGCACCGAGTGGGTGACCAACGGCAATTGCTCCACCATTGACATTTACTTTATTTTGATCGATGCCTAAATGACGTACGACCTGTAAGGATTGTGATGCAAATGCTTCGTTAATTTCCCAAAGATCAATGTCATCTATTGATAAACCTGCAATTTCAAGTGCTTTAGGTACTGCCACGATTGGACCAATACCCATCACCTCAGGAGGTACACCGCCAACTGCAAAGCCTAAAAACTTCGCCATTGGTGTAAGCCCTTGCTTTTCAGCCTCCTCACGGTCCATCACAAGTACTGCTGCTGCACCATCAGAAGTTTGAGAAGCATTACCAGCTGTAACACTGCCCTTTACATGGAAGGCTGGACGAAGCTTCGCTAAACCTTCTACAGATGTACCTGGACGTACACCTTCATCCATGCTAAAAGTGAATTTTTTCACTTGTGGTTTATTGTTGTCATCCACATAATGCTGCTCCACTTCGATTGGTACGATTTCATCAATGAATTTTCCTTCTTTAATCGCTTTTTCTGCAAGCTCGTGTGAACGAACAGCAAATGCATCCTGATCCTCTCGACTTACATTGTACTGACGCGCCACTTCCTCAGCTGTGTGCCCCATCCCCATATAATATTGAGGAGCAGTTTCTGCTAAAGTCGGATTTAAGCGAGGTGTATTACCTACCATTGGCACCATACTCATAGACTCGACGCCACCAGCAACAATCGCCTTAGAGTGTCCTAGCATAATCCGCTCTGCTGCAAAAGCAATTGCTTGTAATCCCGATGAACAGAATCTATTAATTGTTAGTGCTGGTGTTGTATCTGGTAGCCCAGCAAGCGCTCCAATATTACGTGCTACGTTCATGCCTTGCTCAGCTTCTGGCATTGCACATCCTAAAATTAAATCGTCAATCGGACCTTCATAGCCTGCTCTTTTTAATGTTTCTTTAACAACAACCGCTCCAAAATCATCTGGTCTAACTGTTGCTAAAGAACCCTTCTTCGCTTTTCCAATCGGAGTTCGTGCTCCTGCTACAATAACGGCTTCACGCATCGTATTAATCCCCCTTTGTTTCATGTGCAAGTATGATTACAGTCTTGAAATTAGTTACGCAGTGGTTTTCCCTTTAAAAGCATGTGCTGCATTCTTTGTTGAGATAACGGATCTGCAACTAAGCTTAGGAATGCCTCACGCTCTAGATTTAATAGGTATTGCTCATCTACTAATGTGCCATATGGAACTTTACCACCAGCTATAACATATGCTAATTTTTTAGCGATTTTTAAATCGTGCTCACTAATAAAGCCTGATTCAAACATTCCTTGCGCACCGATGAGTAGCGTACCGTAGCCTGTTGCTCCGACTACAGGAACTTTCGCAGGTACAGGTGCTTGATAGCCTGCCTCATAAAGTGCTAGTGCTGCTTGCTTTGCATCATGTAGTTGGTGATCTGGGTTAACAGAAATCCCGTCTGCAAAGTTTAAGAAGTTATTGTCACGCGCTTCTTCACCAGATGTCGAAACTTTTGCCATCGCAATTGTTTCAAATACTTTATTAGCAATATGTTGATAGTCTACCTCAACGCCATTTGGTAAGCCTTTGAGGAATTTTTGGTACAGCGCCTTATTACCGCCACCGCCTGGAATTAATCCAACGCCGACTTCTACTAAGCCCATATACGTTTCCATTGTTGCTTGGATATGTGCAGCTGGTAAGCAGACCTCCGAACCCCCGCCAAGTGTCATGCTAAAAGGTGCTGCCACAACTGGTTTGCGAGAATATTTAATCTTTTGCATAGCACCTTGGAACGCTTTGATAACGAAGTCTAATTCAAAAACATTATCATCCTGCGCTTCTACTAAAATCATTCCTAGATTAGCACCAACACAGAAGTTTTTCCCTTGGTTACCGATGACTAAGCCTTTATAGTTAGCTTCTACTTCATCGATCGCATAGTTAATCATTTGAATAATGTCTAAGCCTATTGCATTTGATTGTGAATGGAATTCAAGTAATGCAATTCCGTCACCTAAATCTATTAAGCTAGCACCTGTATTTGATTTAATAACGCCATGTTTTTTCTTATAGCGTTTTAAGTTAATTTCCTTTTCATTAACTGGCACTTTAACGTATTCAGAGCCATTATAGTATGCTAGGTCACCATCAATTTCCGAATAGAAAGTGTCAAAGCCGCTTGCTAACATATCTTTGACAAATGCTGGTACCTCACGTCCTTCAGACTCCATTTTAGCTACGGATTCTTTCACACCAATTGCATCCCAAATTTCGAATGGACCTTGCTGCCAGCCGAAGCCCCATTTCATGGCATTGTCAATCGCAACAATATCATCAGCAATTTCACCATGTAACTGTGCTGAATAAATTAACGTTGGAGCGAAAACACCCCATAATAACTCTCCCGTACGATCCTTAGCATATGTTAATGCTTTCACTTTATTTGCTAATCCACGAGTTTGTTTTGCCATCTCGATAGAAGGTGTTTTTAATTTTTTCACTGGGCTATACTCTAATGTGTTTGGATCAATTTCAAGTATTTCCTTGCCTTGCTTTAAGAAGAAACCTTGACCAGATTTTGCTCCTAGCCAGCCGTTTGTAACCATTTTTTGCAGGAATTCTGGTACTGCAAATACTTGCTGCTCTTCACCTGTTGTTTGATCATAGACGTTTTTAGCCACGTGGATAAATGTATCTAAACCAACTACATCCAAAGTTCGGAAGGTTGCAGATTTTGGACGCCCGATTAGTGGACCCGTTACAGAATCTACCTCGCCAACTGAGTAACCACCATTCATCATTTCTTGTAAAGTGATTAGTAAACCATACGTTCCAATTCGGTTGGCAATGAAGTTTGGTGTATCCTTAGCAAGTACAACACCTTTCCCAAGCACATCTTCGCCAAATGTTTTCATAAAGCTTACAACCTCTGGCGCTGTTGTGTTTGCTGGAATGACTTCCAGCAGTTTTAAATAACGAGGCGGGTTGAAAAAGTGCGTTCCCAGGAAATGCTTTTGAAAATCTTCTGAACGCCCTTCTGCCATTGCATTTATGCTTATGCCAGATGTGTTTGAACTAATAATTGTTCCAGGCGCACGTACTGCATCAATTTTTTCATATAGGCTTTGTTTAATCGCTAAATTTTCAACGACAACTTCGATGATCCAATCTACATCTTTTAATTTCTCTAAATCGTCCTCAAAGTTACCAACTGTTAGTAGTGATAAATTTTTCTTAGAAGTAAGTGGTGCCGGCTTTTGCTTTAATAACTTTTGAAGAGCTCCGTTTACGATACGATTTCTTACTGCAGGATGCTCTAAAGAAAGATTCTTTGCTTCTTCCTCTTTTGTTAGTTCCTTCGGCGCAATGTCTAATAATAATGTTGGAATACCGATGTTTGCTAAATGTGCTGCAATTCCAGAGCCCATTACCCCAGAACCTAGAACAGCTGCTTTTTTAATGTTGTAAGTCACAAGCAATTCCCCCTTATTCTCCCATTGAATGAATAGCCATTCATTTTTTGACCAAAAAAATATCAAGTTTACCTTAGTGTATTTTTGTCCAGATTTTGAATTGATCTAGCTCAATTCAAGTTTAACGCGTGGCGTATTCTGTGACATACGACTGAGGCTTATCTTTGTTCAGCTACCATTCTGATTTAGAGGTACACATCTTCTGCTGAATAAAGATAAAACTACTTTTTCTGTTTTTAGTGTAGAATATTTTGTTTAATTTAGCAATCTTTTTTCACTAATTATTTTTGCAATATACAACTTATTTCGTTTTTTACGAGCGAAAATAAGACAATAAGTAGATATCAATTATTCCAAACAGAAAACTTTCAGGTTGCGATAAAAATGTGTAGAATGGAAAGCGAGGAGAGTGAAATACTAATGAAAACAATTACAACTGCTGACCAATTTAATGAACTGATCTCAGGTGATCAAAAAGTGCTAGTGAAATTTTACGCTGGATGGTGCCCAGATTGCACACGCATGGATATGTTCATCGATCCAATTATCGAAGAGTACAGCCAATATGACTGGTACGAACTTAATCGCGATGAGCTTCCAGAAATTGCGGATAAATATGATGTAATGGGTATTCCAAGCCTACTAATTTTCCAAAACGGTGAAAAATTAGCACACTTACATAGTGCCAATGCTAAATCACCTCAGCAAGTTACAGATTTCTTATCTGCACAACAATAATTAGCTAGGCTAAAACAGCAATGAAAAGCTTCTAATTTGTGGCGAAAGCGAAAGCGTCGGCCGCAAGTTACAGATTTCTTATCGGCAAAAAAGAGCTGCATTTCTTATTGAAATGCAGCTCTTTTTAGAAAGGAGATTATGATGCGCCAGCAATTGTCGCTACTTGGAAAATCACAATATGATGCATCCATTTCACCAAACTATCGTAATTCTGCTTGCGGACCTACAACTGTACACGTAATCTTAAACTATTTAGACGAGACGACTCCTTCGGTAAATGAGCTTTACAAACTTCTTGGTGGCACGAAAATTGGGTTATTTAAATGGCGTCTAATTCGCAATCTTCGCCGGCTTCATCCAACATGGAATATTCGCGATTGTACATTAAAGGAGGCAATGCAGGAAATCGATGCAGACCGCCCTGTCGCCATACGTTTCGACCGCTATTTCAGCCTACATTGGCGCGATAAAAAATCTGCCTTCGCCTATCATTGGGTACCTCTCATTGGCTATGAAATACGAAATGATGAGCTGTTTCTAATATTCCACGATAATGGTGGCCCTAATCGTGAAAGTAAAATTCGAGTGGCTTCCTTCAAAGATAATGAGAAAGTATTAAGCTTCGTAAAAATCACACCGAACTAAGTGAGAGCGTGCCTGCAATGTTTGGACACGCTCTTCTTATAATTATTTACTTTTCTCAAGAATATCCTCTAGAACCTGTGCAAAAATATCTGTTGTTCTATACATTTCTTCCAGCGTATTTTCTATACCTCCCATTTCTACTAATACTGAATTATCATGGAGTTCTTGATTGTAGGTATTTTGGGGATTGACCCCTTTTTCTATTACACCTATTGATAGTCCCGGATATAATTTTTCTAGTTGTTCATGAAGCTGAGTTGCAAATTTTTTATTCGTTTCATAATTTCCACTCGTTTTTGATACGACAAATTTAATTTTTGCGTACTCTTCCCCTTTAATTTCAATTGTGGATTCACGTCTTTTTGTAGAATCTCGATGTATATCAAAAACCATGCGAATACTGTCATTTTCAGCTAAGACTTTCTGTAAATTTTCCCGTGAAACTTTATATGAATCCTGAAAATATAAACCTCTTTGTTTTAAGATTCCAGCTACATCTGTCTCATCATGAATTGCTGGAACCTGCAATTCCTTTAATGCTCTACTTAACTCTTTACCTACCAATGTTATATTTTTAGTATCACTATACGCCCGCTCTCTATACACCTGCTGTGCAGAAACCTCTGGAATAAATGATTCTATATTATGTGAATGATAAATATAAACTACAGGTTCTTTTTCGTCCATTGCGTAAGACGATGACGCCCCTCCAACACTTTGGACTACCTCTGAAACTTTGCTATTTCCATTAAAGAAGATTAACCATGAAAAAATAAATGCACAAACTAAAACACCGCTTGAAATAACAGAGAATTTTGTTATGATTCTTTTTTTGCCCATGCTCCTTGCTCGTTGTCTAAGAGTATTCTCAGTTGCAGAAACAAACTCCTTTCTAGGATGTTGAGGGTACATTTCTTTTAACATATCAAACAAGTCTTTTTCATTTTGCATTTGTCAACCCCCCCTCTATTTCAATATTCAGTTTTCTTTTAGGGCTCTATGATAATCAACTTTTACTTTCGCCGCACTACATTGAAGAATTTCCGAAGTCTCTTTAATGGAAAATTCATTAATACCTCGAAGAATGACTACCGCTCTGTAATTAGGTTTTAATTTAGCAATGGCTTCATGTATAAACTGTTTTAATTCTGTTACTTCAAACTCCTCTTCAGGCTTCTTTTCATTCGATGAAAACTGATTAAAAAAACCGTCCTTAAATAGTGAAGCAAACCTTTTCTTTCTGTAGTGATCTATTGCCACATGTTTTGCGATCGAAAAAATCCATGTTTTAAAATTGTATTTACTATTAAAATTCGTTAAATCTTTTAAGACACGAATGAATACTTCTTGGGTCAAATCCTCCGCATCATTTTGATTTCCCGTAAAACAAACAAGAAATCTATAAACATCTAAGTAATACAAGTTGTAGATTTCCACTATTCTTGATTCCAAGTTATTTGAATCAGTCAATCTTTCCCCTCCTTTTACTTATTTGCTTATAATTCGTTTGAGATTGGGAAAAGGTTACAAAAATTTGTATAAAAAAGCCTCTCCAGCAAAACGTGTGGTTGATTTCCGTTCCGGCTTGGGCGCTTTCCTAGGGGCGTCCGATGAGCCGCTTCACTCGCTTTGCTCGCTCCAGGGTCTCATCTGTGACGCTAATCCCCAAGGAGTCGCCCAGCCGGAACGAAGATCAACTAATATACAGCGCATATATTTTAAAAAATGTCACCCACAACTTTTGGTGATGAGCCATAAAAAAGCAGAGCATATTTCTATACTCTGCGTGAATAACCTGATGTTTTTTAAATAAGCGAATACAGCGAGCGTGCCTGCTTGGCGATTAATGTATAGCCACGTTGTTCTATTTCTTTGAACGTTTGAGGCTCGTAATTTGGTAATACTAAACTCGCTAAATCTGCCTCGATTGATACGTTTGTTTGAATTGTTGCAAGCTCGTGTGACAAATTAAGCATATCTAAGTTCTCTTTAATTTTCGTACGTTGTCCAGGCTTTAATTCGTCTAATGATGTAAGAACATTTTCGATAGAGCCATACGTTTGAATTAACGTAAGTGCCTGCTTTGGTCCAATTCCTTTTACGCCAGGATAACCATCACTCGAATCTCCCATAAAAGCTTTGACCTGTGCAAATTGAATAGGTTCGATGCCATACTCCTCTTTAAAGCGTGTATGCGTATAAACGTCATATTCTGTGTAGCCTTTTTTCGTAAAAGCAATTTCCGTTGATGGTCTTAAAAGCTGCAGTAAATCCTTGTCTCCACTAATTACCGTAATGTCAGCCTCGTCCTGAAATTTTGTAATCATTGAGCCAATTAAATCATCTGCCTCCATCCCTTTAACACCGAAGTTTTGCCAACCGATTTGTTCAGATAAATTTTTAGCCATATCAAATTGTGGCAACATTTCCTCCGGTGGTGCTGGACGATTAGCCTTATAGCCATCAAATAATTCGTTACGGAATGTATGTGCACCCATATCCCAACAAACGGCAAGATGCGTTGGCTTCATGATAGATTGTGCCGTTAATACATGACGTACAAATCCTTGGGCACCATTAGTCGGTGTCCCATCCGCAAGGCGAATATAATGCCCCATCGCAGCTGAAGCAAAAAATGAACGGAATAATAGCGCCATGCCATCAACAATTAATAATTTTGGTTTTGTTGTCATGATAAATAATCCTCTCTATAACAATACAATGATTGTAGTAATTCATTATTAAGCATTGTTCTATTATAGCAAACTACCACTAAACTTCATTGTAAATATATACAAGCCACTATTCCACATCCCATTTATAACTATCTACTTATCGCGCTGCCTCTTTTTGAAATACGATTGCGATGATCCAATCGAATACCTGTTAGCCAATTTAAAAATGCTGTAACGCCCATCTTAACTGTTTCTGGACGTAGATCTCCTTCCTTTGGATCCGCATAGATAAAGTCAATATGGCGAACGCCTTCATTTTCTCCAATGAGCTTGAGGATATCAAATAATTCATAGGCAGTTAGTCCACCTGGTGTTGCAGCAGGTACATCTGATGCAAATATAATATCAAGTGCGTCCAAATCTACAGATACGTATATACGATCCACCTCATACATAAGCTGACGAAGCATTTCGCGAATGGTTAGTTGAATACCATCACGACGCATTTGCTTTACCGTAATCATATGTATACCCTGTTCTTTCGCGTAATGAATCATTTCTGGTGAATTGAAAAAGCCGTGCAGCCCGACATTATAAATATGTTTGCCCTCGACAATCCCTGCAGCAATAAGATTCTGAATTGGAGAATCCATAGCTAAGCCAATTTCCTCCTGATTCCGTGCATCCAAATGCGTATCGATTTGAATGATTCCAATTCGTTCCTGTGGAAAAGCATTCTTTATCCCTCTTAGGGAACAAGCCGTAATCGCATGATCTCCACCAATAAGACAGGTGAAACTTTTAGAATAAGTGGTACTTAAGCTTTCTGCCGCAGCTTCTATAGCTGACTCTGAAAGCATTCTATCAGTCTCGTGGATGGCCACATCGCCTACATCAACGACTGCCAATGAGCGCAAATCGACTTGCTCATCTAAATTATAGGATTGAAAGCTTGGCCAAGCCTTCCGAAACGCAGTTGGATACAGTGCTTTTTGGAAAGGTTTACTACCATACGATAATAAAGCACCATATAAAATAATCTCTACATCACTTGGAATTGGATTTTCTATTTGCTTAATCCATTGATGCATAGCTGAGCCCTTTTCTTGTTTATACTGCCATTCTGGTTGAATAAACATGTTAACCTACCTCCTTCACGCCATTTTTCTATAACTATTATAACGTAGGGTTAATTTCTGTTCCGACTGGGCGCTTTGTCTCTGACGCTTCGCTTTCGCACAGAGCAAAGCTTCCTGTGGGCGTCTGATGAGCTGCAAGGAGTCGCCCAGTCGTAACGAAGATCAACTTTGCACATGACATATATTTTAACTTCTTTCAGCTTAAGTCCCCAGCCTCTATAGGTGATGAGATGAATGCGGGTTTAAGTAACTTTTCAGCGGGTCCAAACATCTTTTGAAAGAAGTTAAAGCCTCCCCAACTTTTTGGTGATGAGCCAAATTGAAATCAATTGCCCTATGCTACTTTATTGTTCCGATAAATATACCTAGAGAATTACCTTTGATATTAATAGTACCATTAGTGCATACAGTTTCGTCAAAGTTCAGTATTTTCCCTCTTAAATTCTAAAAAATTCTTCATACTCCATTTCCCCTTATAAAAAAATAGCAAACTAGGCAAATGTGGGCCTACTCGGGGTTCAGTTCATTTCACATTACCCAATCCTTTTCATTATTTCTGGTTGTTGTATATTCAATAAAACACAAAAGATACGAACCCCATCTCCCTATTAGAAAATGTGAGTCTTATTTTACTTGTACGTTATTTCCATCTAGGGTTGTAGCAGGCTCTTCTTTGATGAAGTAATGAATAATTGGTAAGACTAAGAAACTAGCGATTGCACATAATATACCAATTGCTAAGAATGTTTTTTCATTAACTAGAAGCCAAGAAGCACCTGCCGATGCAAACATCATCCCGATATACATTGCAGAACTGTTCAGTGCCATTACGGTTCCCCTAATCTTCGGACTCAATTCTGATATTAAAGCTGTTAACGATGATTGACCTAAGCCGATAGATGTACTCCATAAAACATGCACAATAATTGCGGGTACGACATTTTCCGTTAGTAATGAAAAACTAATAACACCAATAGCAGCAATAACAGCTGCTATAGATACAACGGCTTTTTTACCGATTTTGTCAGATAGTTTACCACCAATCACATTACCGATAATACTGCCAACACCCGCTAAAAAAATTACTATTCCTATTTTTCCTACACTGTAATCAAAATTTTCTTTGTAGTATACACCAATATATGAAAACATCCCTTGTAGTCCGATTGTCCATAAGAACGTAGATAATAATGCAAAAAATACAGATTGATTAGTAAATGCTGTCTTAATAGCTGAAACCATTGCAACTGGCACTGATACTGGTATTTGGTTTGTGGCAGGTGTTTTAGGTAGGGCAACTAATGTAATAAAAGTCACTAAAAGTGCTAGAATTCCTATACCATAAAATGTCCATTGCCAATTTCCAATAGACGTTAAGAATGCTCCAATTGGTACACCTAATACAGTTGATCCAACCATTGCCCCCATGATCATACCCATTGCCATTCCGCGCATTTTATATGGTACGTTATCTCCTATCAATGCAAAAATACTTGGCATAACCATAGCACCAGATAAACCAGTTAAAGCGCGAAATATCAAAACTGTATTAAAATCTTGTGTCAGTCCAGTACAAAAGGTACCAACTGAAAAAATAAACATTCCAGTTACAATCATTTGTTTTCGCCCAATTTTATCTGAAATTGACCCAAACAGTGGTGCTGTTAGTCCATAGAATAAAGCGTAAGAGGTAATGAGCCAACCCCCTTTTTCAATTGGTGTTGCTGTTGCTTTCGCAATATCAGGAATCAGTGGTGATACTACTAAAGAATCCATCCCAATAAAGAAAGCTAAAATAGCCAGTGTAAATAACATAGACTTAATTCCTCTATCATTCATATTAATCTCCCTTTACCCTAAATTTTATTTCATATATGAAATAAATAATCAAATTACTTCATATATGAAGTAATTATTTGAAATATATTTCATATATGAAGTATATTTGTAAACAAAAATGTAACTAGTTACATTTTTGTTATTCCCTTTTTATGATCTGATAAAAAATGCTTATAGCCATTGAGCGTTTCTAATAAAGAAATAAATTTTTCTTCATCAAAATAGGAAAAGTTTTCTTTAAGAAATGCTTTGTATTGAATAGCTACTTTTTCTTTAGTTTCTTTTCCTTTTTCAGTTAAGTATACTAAGGTTTCTCTTTGATCAGATGGATTTTTAGTAGTTTTTACGAAACCGTCTCTTTTCATCCTCTGAATAATAGTAGTTACATTACTAGGAGCGCATCCAATTTTCTGATTTAGATCAGACATAGAAGCCCTTTCCGTTTCAGATAATATTTGAATTACCCCAAATTGGACAGTGCTAATGTTGAACTGTTCTAATTCTGTTTCAAGATTGTTCTGTAATTGATGATACACATCTCTAATAACACTGTATAATTCCCTTGCCTCGATTTGCATAGAAAACACCCTTTCTTCAGAGAATGAAGTCTATACTAGACAACTTAGATATAAATAACGATCTTTTTATGCCAAATAATACACATGATGATTTCTCTGAGGTATAAAATATATTTCATATATGAAATATATTCTTTGTGCTATAAAATGTCAATTCTTTTAAGCTCAAAAAAGACAATTGGTGCCCTAAGTGGAATGTATGCAACTGCATACAACAAATGAATTTTTACCACAGAATACTTCAAGTGCATATTTATATAGATATGATCTTCCTTAATCCAACATAGATAGAAAAAAGATGGCTTATCACCAAAACGTGTGGTTGATTTCCGTTCCGACTGGGCGCTTTCCAGGAGGCGTCCGATGAGCCGCTTCACTCGCGTTGCTCGCTCCAGGGTCTCATCTGTGACGCTAATCCCCTAGGAGTCGCCCAGCCTCCACTCCAATCAACCAATATACAGTGCATATATTTTTAAAAATGTCACCCACAACTTTTGGTGATGAGCCAAAAAGATCAAACTTTTTTATAAAAACGAAACTTAGATTTACTAATAAAGAATCCATTTTGATTAATATTTTTTCAAAATGGATTCCTTATATTTATCGTATTAGTCAGTGCGGGTCTTCTTCACCCCATTGATTATCAGTCTTCACCAATCGGGCTTTTACGGGACAAATTTTGGCAAAGCTCCGCTACCTCGTACATCGTATAACTTTGAAAGTTATATTGATTACGTAACTTCTGATAATACTGTAAAAGCTCTTCAAGCATCGCTAAATTTTTTTCCATGTTCTTGCCAAAATTATGAGGGTGCCACCATAAATGATAAAAAGCTTCTGACGTTGCAGCTGCATGCATTCCCTCTTTAATACGTTTAATCTTTAAGCCTTCAAAAAATCGTAATGGGCTACAATATGGCCTTAAAAATGCACTTGAACGAATGTTAATAAAGGAATCCTTTTGCATTTCTTCTATCGTTACTAGATGATTTCCTGTTACATTAACATAAGTATCCAGCCATTTTTTCGCACCTAAGAGCCGACCTTTTTTCGTGAATTTTTGAGGATCATACAAAGGATGTTTTTCATTTCCTCTATAGCATACAAATCCCACTTCCTGACATGCTGGGAAATATGCTTCATTTACTTGATTACGCGGAAATACAATCGACTTCATTGGATTGATATTGTCTTCGCAAATCATTGCAGTAGCATGTAAATCTGCACGAAAATCCGCTTCAGTTTGTCCATTTTCTAAACAGTAAAAATGCGAAAATGTATGGCTTCCTATTTCCTGATGTGGCGTACATTTAATCTTCTCAATTAAGGATTTACCAAAATGTAAGAGATCCTCTTGCTCATTTTCCCCTACTTTTGTAAGTTGTGTATGTGCTGCATAGCGCATGTTTTTATATTTTACCGGGATACCTCGTAAATAATGAGCCATTTCTGCTTTTGTTTCCGCAAACAATAAACCAACCGTTGCCCAGGTCGCATGAATGCCATATTGTTCAAACAACCCTAGTATTTTAGGCAATGCTTCACGTACACCGTATAAGTTTTTATTGTATTGTCCGTATTTAAAGACATCGTGGACACCCCAATTCAGCTCAAAATCTAATGAAATGACAAGTCCCCCACGATTTACTTTGATTGCTACTTCCTCCATTTTTGCACGCCCAGTAACAGTGCACTTATTTTCGATTGGGTAATGTAGCCGGAATAAACATTAACAACCTGTCCACCGAAGCTCTGCTTAAACTCACGAACATTTTGGTCATCTGTCAGCTTTCCCATGTCATATAGAGCAAAGCCTTGCTCCTTTAAATGCAATAAATTGTGCCATAGTAAAAAACGATTTGCATAACGAACTGGTCGTTTTAAATGATCTGGCATCAATTGTGAATGACACGTCGCTACATAATAGGACATCGCTTTTTTAGCGTGTACAATATCGAGTCTATAGCATAATGTTTGTCCACAAATACTCCGAATCTCGGACAACCATAGAGCCCCTTTATCTTTTAGGAGCGTAATGGCTTCCATTTGAGATTTACTAATTAGCTCGAGCTTTTTCCTTTTGGCAAAATTATTATAAAACTGCTGAAAGGCTCGTAAATTTTCCTCTGATGGTTCTTTATAAATAAAAACTTGATAGGATTCTTTTTGTGCACGACGAAGTATTTTGCGATTACTTTCCGAAAGAGCAAGATACAATGTTAACTCACTATCTGTAAGGTGTATATGAACCGTTTCACTTTTAACAAGCTTACGGCTCGGTACAAGTGAATGTGTATAACCAACAACTTTCTTTGATTTTCTAACATTGGCTGGCTTTTCTGCAAAATAAAAATGCTGCATTGCGATATTCCATCGCTTACTTTTAATGGACAGAATGAACATCGCCCCCACTCTCTGTGTATTTTTCTACATGATTTCGCTCATAACGAGCACATTTAAAATGTTTCATTCGAGAAATACGTTTATAGCCTAGCTGCAATAATCGTTTACGCTTTCGCCGTTGCCAAAAGCTTGCAGTAACCCAAAGTGTTTGTGCAGGTTTCATTTTTTGGAAAAAAGCTGTTATAATATCGATATTTTTATAAACATCATAGGTTAAAAAATATGTCTGCTTCGGCAATGCTTCAACAATTTGCAATTCATCTACACGCCAGTTCATAGCATGTAACGCAAACGCTACCTTATTCTTTTCAGCAAAGGAATCTTTATAAATGGTGTATCCCTTATAAAATAAAGAAATAGTCTCTTCCTCATCAAGTTGCATCGCCTCTTGTATCGATAACTCCTCAAACAAATCTCCTACAGGTCGATGTGGTGTGACACTATCTGATGGGGATAATTCATACAAATCCACTTGCTTAAAACGAATAATTTTTTCTACGAATAGTTGTCCATATTCTAGCCAATCTTTTACTTTCCCATACTTTACTAAGTAACGTAATTGACCGAGCGTATTGCGTTTCCATTCAACGATCCGATGATTGCCTTTTAAAATTTCCTTTAGTCTTTCCTTCAGCGTAAAACGACTCGCCAATAGCTTTGCACGCTTCGTTCCACTGCTTACGAGCATACGCCTTGTAAAATCAATACTAGAGCGCCAATCGAACTTATAAGGCTCATAGCCAATACTCATATCGAACAATTGATAGTTTTCAGAATAGGTTCGCTTGATCGTTTCCTGATTCACTAATCGGCCGGGCCCAAATATATTAAATGTCGGCTCATGCGCCAAGGCGTAAGTGACATAACGTCCACGACAGCAAATTCCGTAGGTGAAGGCTATCCATTGGTTTTCAAAAACAAGTGCGTCTACCTCGACTTGCAATGCCTCTCCTTTAAGAAGTGTTAAGTGTTCGAAAAAATCCTTTTTCTTGCCTTTCGTAAAATCACTTGTATCTATTTTTTTTGCCCATCGTCGATCAAATAATCTAAACATTTGCCACAGCTCGTCCTGCGAAGGTCTTTTCCTCATTAATGAGCCTAATCTCCGTAGCTTTCGTTCTCTTCTATCTACGCCATGCAATTTTCTACGTTGATTGAAATGATGATGGAAATCTATATCGTGAAAGGCAAGATACGGTGTTACAACACGAAAAATACTCGGGCGTAACTGCCTTTCAACAAAATATTGTTCGATCACCTTTGTAGACTCTTTGCTTTCCAATAATCCATGAAACGAAAATATGACATGTTTATGCTTTTCGATGAGCTGATCAAATACAAAGGTCGTAGCGGGTAACAGCCATTCTTTTTTCGCTACAACACCTGAATAATTCGCAATATTTTCTCCCGCAAAGGAATAAATTCTTATCCCCCACCGAAGTTGAACCGTGAATGGGAAAAAGGCAATGATATGACCATCTTCCTCAACAGCATAGAGCTCAACACGCGCTCTTCGCCCAACAATTTGCCACCAGCTATAAAACCAAGCAAACTCTATAAATGGATTATCATTAACCTCAGCTGCTAAAATTTCATCCCAAATATCCTTGTACCACATAAGCTCATCATCTGTTCGAATACGAATTAATTGCAAATTAATCACCTTTCTTTGCCGACTTTGATACAGCCTGTTCGTAGACAAATAGAGTTTTCTGATACATTGGTAGAAACGTAAAATTCCTTAAAAAGCGGCGTTCACTAGCGTCCCCCATTTGTTGACGCAAATTCTCATCCACTAACAATTGTTTGATCCTTTTCTTTAGTAAACCTGAATCATCTCGGTTAATTAAAAATCCATTCTCCTGATCAGAAATTAGCTCATTGACGCCACCTACATTTGTGGCGATAATCGGAAGCCCTGCCCGCATTGCTTCAATAATTGAAATCGGTAAGCCCTCCCAATCCGATAGCAAGACAAACAAATGGCTCTCCTCAAGCGAAGATGTGACATCTAATTGATTGCCCAAAAACGAGACACGATCCGTTAAGCCTTTATTAACAACAAATTTTTCTAAATCAGGACGTAACGAGCCATCACCAATCAATTGAAGACGCCAAGGAATATCAGAAAGCTCCGCTAAAGCCTCTAACAATAAATCTTGTCTTTTTGGCACTTCAAAGCGAGCAACCATGACAATGAGTGGATGCTCCTCTTTCTCTCTATTAGGGGCTACTCGCATTTCTTTTTGCTCGATGCCATTATGAATCGTCAGCATTTTATGAGCAGGCGCAATTCTTTTCGTTAATGCTAGCTTACGATCATAGTCAGATACCGTAATAATTTTAGCTGTTAACGGCTGAACTGACTTTTCCATTCGACTATACATAAGCTTTTTCTTATGCGGTACGCCCTCTGTAAAACTCCAGCTATGGGCCGTAAAAACAGTTGGTATGCGTAAAAGACTACCTACCACACGTCCAATTGCGCCCGCCTTCGATGAATGTGCTGCAATAATATGTGGTTTTACTTTTTTAAATACCGCCCTCAATTGCCAAAAGGTCTGTAAATCTTTTTTTAAATGAATTGCTCGCTGCATGGCCGGGATACTGATAACATCAATTTTCTCTTCTTCTAAGCGCCATAATGATGGATCATAAAGACCTGTTACAATAGTTACCTCGTGAGCGTCTTGCTTTAATTTTATGGCAAGTGCTTCCACATGCTTTTGCGCCCCTCCAATTTTATCCATACGTGTTATAAGCTGAACGATCTTCAGTACTAACACTCCTTATTTTTTAATAAGCACCAGTTCTGGCTAACACTACGTAAAGTGTTTTGATGATAATTTTCAAATCCATCCAGAAGGAATAATTTTCAACGTATTCTAGGTCATATGAAATTTTTTGTCCGTGAGAAATATTAGAGCGGCCGTTAATTTGAGCAAGCCCTGTTAAACCTGGCTTTACTTCTAAACGTCGTGCCTGTTCAGTGTTATAAGCATTTGTGATAGTTGGAACTTCTGGTCGTGGTCCAACAATACTCATATCTCCTTTTAAGACATTAATGAGCTGTGGAATTTCATCAATACTTAACTTCCGAAGAATAGCCCCAACCTTCGTGATTCGTGTATCCTGTTCAGTTTTAAAGTAATAATCATCCGGAATACCGTCTGCACAAATAGTAGGCATCTTTACCGGAACTGCCTGTATGGTCATTGTCCGTAGCTTCCAAATAACAAAGCGCTGATGATCCAAGCCTGTACGGATTTGTTTAAAGAAAAAAGGGCGGCCTGTGCTAATAAGTAAAATGAGGAATACAGCTAACATAAGAGGAATGGTCATGAAAAATAATAGGAGTGCCCCCGTAATATCAAAAATTCTTTTCCCATACTGACTATAAAATGTGATAGTTTGAGCGGACTGCTCGTGCAATTCATCATCCTTTACATTTTTTTTGCACTTAACTTTATATATTCATCTGGGACATATATAGAACTACTTTCGAAAAGCATTTACATAATAAAATATAAAAATTAAGTCAAATGGACCATAACGTGGGGGATTTCCGTTTCAGCTTATATACATGGCATACGTTTTTAACAAATGCGATGAGTCAAAAAAGGAGTTATTTCAAAAGCATTTTTGAATAACTCCTCCCATTTTTATATGTTCAGCCATTAAATGAGCTGTTCCTTTTTACCCTTGTATAATTTGCACATCGCACGTAATTTGAACATTTCCTTTTAATGCCTTACTAATCATACAAGTTTGTTCAGCCTTCTCAGCTAATCGAACCATTCGTTTTTGCTCACGTTCAGATAAATCTTGTACAACAATTCTTGGCTTATGTACGATTTTCTCATAAGTAAAAATACCATTCGTAACATCAACAAAACCTTCAGCTTGCATAGACAAATCCAACACAGCAATCTTCGAATTTTCAAGTAGCGTAGCCAGTGTAATTAAATAGCAAGTGGCTGCCGCTCCAAGCAGCATCTCATCAGGATTTGTCCCAATCCCCGGCCCATTCATTTCTCGAGGAATAGAAATTTCCGTTTTTAAATTGTCCGCAACAATATTACCTGTCCCATTTCTCCCCTCCGACCATTTTAAATCCATACTAAATAAATGTTGAACCATAAAAAATCCTCCTTTTGATTTTGTAGTGTACGAGTTACTTACATATCTTTGGCATACCCGAGCGGTTCGGGCACTACCTGATCACTTTTTCGGCTTACCCGAGCGGTTCGGAGCGTTACCCGATCACTTTTTCGGCATACCCGAGCGATTCGGAGCGTTACCCGATCACTTTTTCGGCATACCCGAGCGATTCGGAGCGTTACCCGATCACTTTTTCGGCTTACCCGAGCGGTTTGGGGCTTTACCCGATCACTTTTGCCCCACACCCGAGCGGTTCGAATCTCCCCCCAAATCAAAACGAAAACCACCCTCCCGTTATAGTGATAAGCCTTATAAAAAGTAATATTACTATTTCAAGAGAATAGATAGGTTAAATGAACACTAATTTTTTATCATAGATAGGGCTATTCCCACAGCACATCAGTTAGAGGCTTTGGTCCAACAAATGTTTTTTTTGCGAAAGCATAGTGCTAACGTAGCTTCAGCAACATGATGTTGGTCACTCAATCTTGTATTGTTGTTGTTGCTGTCGCTTCGCTTTCGCACAGATAAAACCGTGTTGCTGTCGCTTCGCTTTCACACAGATAAAACCGTGTTGCTGTCGCTTCGCTTTCGCACAGATAAAACCGTGTTGCTGTCGCTTCGCTTTCACACAGATAAAACCGTGTTGCTGTCGCTTCGCTTTCGCACAGATAAATTGTCACAGGACGTGGCTTTCTTAGGCTGAGTTCCTCTATTTCAGCGGATGTTTGGACACTCCTTAAAAATCACCAGAACAATAATAAAACATCAAAAACTTTAAGAAAAACAGAAAAGCTAATTTTATGGTAGAATAGAAAAAACAATTCTTTAGGAGATTTAATAATGATTTTAACAAAGCAACAAGCAGTACAAGCACTTAAAAAGAACAAATTTATCGGTTTTACTATTACAACAGGAAATATTATTATGAAAAAAATGAATAAAACCGATTATAATATTTTTGTTTTTGAAGAAGGCAAAGATAAACCATTGCGTTATGTAGGTTCTATTATGAACGTAATGGCTACAATGAGCGACAAAGCTTCAAATAAGGATTTTGTCATTGTGGAACAGCTTCCTACTCAAAATAATGAAGAGGCTAAGACTGAAGAGAAAGATGAAGTCAAAGAAGCAGCTAAACCAGTTGAAAAAAACGAGGTTAAAGAAGCAACTAAACCTGTAGAGAAAAATGAAGTTCAAAAAGAAGAAACAGCTGACTTCAATGAAGAAAGACGGGCTATTTCAGGCTATGAGGGCATTTATGATGTTACAGCGAGTGGTCGTATCATTACAGTGCGCGAAAATCGTCCATTAGCTCGATGCAATGATGAATATGGTTTCCATATTGTTCGACTAACAAAGGACGGCTCTGCTTCAAGTCACAATGTGTTTGAAGTTTGGAAACAGGCATATCCTGAACTTGAACAAACAAATTTTAAAGGTGCTTTAAAAGCAAAGTATGGCACAGGCTGCAAGCTTAGTGATAAACCAGGTATACACTTTTAATGATCTAGCCAAATAAAGATAAAAAATCCTCAGCGTCGCTTCATTAACGCTGGGGATTTTTTAAATTAATAAAGGCAATAGCGATAAATGCCATAGATGAATAAAACTACGCCCTTGTAATTGGTGATATTTTAACCAATTGTTTTCTTGGCGGTATATCTTTTTCTTTTTAAATAATTGAATTATTGTGATCCTCTCTACCCTTTGAAATCCTAACTGCATTAGCGCTCGTCGTCTTTTCCCTTCATACCAATGAGCTGATGTACAGACGGTTCTTCCTTCCTCCTGCACTTTAGCAAAGATATCGGACAGCTCATGATTATTTCCCTGAATGTATGAAACATTGGATGGAAGCTTGTGTGTAAATCCGGTCGCTTCTTCACAAAATAGTTGATCATGTCTTAAATAAGCTATTTCGTTTGTGCTATTTCTGAAAATCCGATAGCCCTTATGATAGTTCGAAACATAGTTAGCACGTTTATTACTTGCCATGACATCCCGAATACAAACTTCATTAAAGCTTGATGTAGTTTGACATCGACCATTCTCAGCAACATAAATATCAAAAATATGAATAGCTATCATGCGATTAATCGCCTTCTTGAAAGAATGGAACCAATCCTTTGGACGGGCATTTTTTAAAAAATAGCGTAGCTCTCCTAATCGATCTCGTTTCAATTTTACGAGCTGATGCTTATTCGTTAATTGACCTTTCAATCTAGCAAACAAAACCATTATCAGTCTTAAAGTGCGTTCCCTTTTGCCTTTCGTACTCATCATAAATTTTCTAGTAAAATCAACATGTGTGTACCATTCAAACTTATAGGGCTCATAACCACTGCCTAAATCATAGAAACGATAGTTCGAAGCATGTGCTTTGAGCATATTTTCTCGCTCTATTAAACGACCAGGTCCAAAAATATTGAAATCAGGCTCATGTCCCATCGCCTGACAAAAATTCCGATCCCTACAGCAAAGATCAATGGTAAATCCTATCCAATGCCCCTCAAATTGAAGACTATCTACTTCTACTCGTAAAGCGTTACATTTCTCCGTTGCCAAACGCTCAAAAAAGAGCTGCGTTTGTTTTTCTGTAAATCCACTTTTATCGATCTTCTTCTGCCATCTTCTCGCAAACAAGTCAAACATGCCCACTAACCTTTCACGATGTACCTCTTGAAAGGTTACTTGACCAAGTGCCTGTAACTTTTTTTCACGCCGATGAATCGTTTTAAATTTTTTTCGATTCTTATAGAGAAAATCCTCAAGCTTTATAGATTGAAAATCAATATAAGAAGTGACCGTACGAAAAATAGAATGAGGTACCTGATGCTCTATTGCATATTTTTCTAATATTTGAGATGTATTTTTACTTTCCAATAAGCCATGTAACGCTATAATAAACCGTTTATATTTCCGAGAAAGCTCCTTTAGTAAGTATTCAATCGCAGGTTCTTTCCATTGCTTCTCTGCAATGACTTCCATATAAGTAGCTAACCCTTGTCCTAAAAAAACAAAATACTGTATACCACCAAATCGTACACGACGAACAAATGGGAAAAATGCTACTGCTACACCTTTTTGCTCGACTATGTAAATCTCGACATTGTCATTAACACCTAACGTCGTCCACCATGTCGAAACCCATTCAAACTCAATGAATGGATTATCGTTTTTTTCACGTTCAAGTATCTCTGACCAAGTACTTTTATAGGACTCTAACTCTTGAATCGTTGTCACGAGTCTATAAGATAGCACGTCCTGAATCACTCCTTTTTATTTTACAGCTCATCAATATGTTTTTTTCCGTTCCAACTGAGGCCATCAAATAACAAATTTAACACTTAATAGCTACTATATTCCTAGCATTTATCTTATAGAACCCTTTCGAATTGAATGACCATAAACAAAAAACCTAAATCCAGCAAAATACTGAACTTAGGTCTACAAATAGCATCTTTTATACCTTTAACATCGTTGAATGTTCCTTTTTAACTGCACTTGCCATATGCGTTGTTGCAATATAGCTTAATGTCATACCAGGTCCCAATGTTGCGCCTGGTCCTGGATATGTTTCGCCCATAATAGAGGCTGAACAATTTCCTGAGGCATACAAACCTTCAATTGCCGTACCATCTGCTCGTACAACGCGAGCTTGTTCGTCCACCACTAAGCCACCCTTCGTCCCGATATCTCCTGGATATAAACGAAGTGCATAAAATGGAGCATTCTCCAGTTCTGCCAAGTTTGGATTTTCCAATGTAGGATCTCCATAATAATTATCATAGGCACTATCGCCTCGAAAGAAATCATCATCATG
Organism: Lysinibacillus sp. G4S2; assembly: GCF_030348505.1. Taxonomy (NCBI): domain Bacteria; kingdom Bacillati; phylum Bacillota; class Bacilli; order Caryophanales; family Bacillaceae; genus Lysinibacillus; species Lysinibacillus sp. G4S2. Next base: position 4,413,398 of record NZ_JAUCFJ010000002.1, read on the forward strand.
ACCATTACGAGCAAAAGCATTAAAACGCTCTACAGTGTCTACTAAATTTTCTGGAGGAACATTCATTTGCCATGCAAGCTCTTCAATTGTTTGCGCACTTCTCACAATACCCTTATCAAACCAACTTTTCGGGAAAGCTTGCCCTGGGAATAGCCCAGTGAAAATATAACGACTCTTTGCTGTTGCATCAATTACTATCCAAGAAGGTATCGCATTGTTTTTTTCTTGATGGTGGATATGCATATTGTCTACAAATTCATGATAAGGTGCCGCTTCGTTTAAATAACGTTTTCCTGCACTATCTACAACCATCATATTAGGAACTCCTCGATCTGCAACTAAGAAGAAAGGATGTCCTTGTGGATCAATAACTGAAGGTGCTCCCCAAACTTTATCCATTAAATCTAGTGCCGCCCCTATTTTCACACTTGGCTCGATAATGTCACCCGTTTGTCCTTCTGGCGTAGAAGTCCAATTTGCGTTTGTTGGTACTGGCAAATATTTTTCGCGATATGCTTGATTATGAGAAAAACCACCTGAAGAAAGGACAACCCCACGTTTCGCTTCAATACGCATTTCCTGCCCATCTCGCTCTACAACGATTCCAGTCACCCGATTATTTTCAACGATGAAATCTTTAAAAGCAGTCGAGATCCACAGCTCTCCATTCGCTTCAGCAAGTGATATTCGTAAACGAGCAATTAATGCCTCCCCTAATGCAACAAGCATACTTCCTGTAACTTTCGACTTCACCAATCGCATGCCTAGTTTTAACGCTGTCGTTTTCCCCTTTGTCGTACGTCTAATCATATTTACCTTATGAAATTCATAGCTATTCATCGTAAAACCTTTAGTGGACATTGTCGCACGACGCATCGTCTCTGCTAATGAGCCCATTTTCTTCAAATCAAAAATACGTGGCTCAATTGACCGTCCTTGAGGTAAGCCACCTGGTTTTTCAGGATAATAATCTGAATAACCTTTAGCATATTGGAAACGCATATGCCTCGTATGATTATTTAAAAACCTTAACATTTCTGGTCCCCGTGTAATATAAGCTTCCTTCAAAGCCTCTGGCACACGATTGCCAATCGTTGAATCTAAGTATAAACGCGCTAGTTTATGTGTATCTGGAACACCCTCACCTTTAATCACATGATTATTTGGAATCCATAGTGCACCACCAGACAAGGCAGAAGCCCCACCATAACGATCTGTCTTTTCAATGACTAGTGATTTCATGCCCTGAAGCTTTGCTGTCAGACCTGCTGTTAATCCTGCTGCTCCTGAACCTACGACAACTACATCATAACTCGCATCCCATTTCATACTTACATTCCTCACCTTCATTAGTAGTAACTAAATCAATGAATCTGGTATTACTTAAAGAGTATAAAGTTAAATGAATTTTCAGTCAATTAAACCTTGTTATAATTCGTTGTTAATGTCTGTTTCTACTTGGCGTGTTGTTCAAGAAAATTTTGTGCATTCAAGCTTTTACTCAGATTTCGATAAACCTAGATTCTCTGATCATATAACCTTTTATTAAAATGAATCCTTTTCTTCTAAAACTTCCGCTTATCATATTCATTTCTACTTAGCATATATTTTGTAAAACGGCTTAAAGTATTTGAGGGGTGGGGGAAATTTGCAGTTGAATGCAATAATATTAGGTGGATTTCTTTTGTTCAGTGTTAGCATTGGAGGAGCTATAGCTTGGGTATTTTCTAAGCTATTTCAGCATACAACCCAAGGACTATCATTATTATGTGGTGGATTTTTAGTTGGCTTACTTGTATTAGACGTCATTCCTTCTTCTTTTCAACTATACAAATCATTTGGTCTTATACTTGGAATTCTTGTTGGCTATTTAATTTTTCAAACACTCCATAGTTTATTTCACACTTCCCATACACAAAACCCCTCTGTAACGATACTTACAATCGCCATCATTATCCATACCATTCCTATTAGTCTCACTGTCGGAAATTTATTAGCGAACTCGGCATTAAGTATTACAATTACAGCATCAATTATTCTACATCATCTACCAGAAGGCTTCGCACTTTCAACTGCATTACTATCACAAGGAGAAAGGTTATGGAGACTCTTTCTTTATTTCATAGCATTTTCAATTTTCTTTAGTATTTTTATACAGATTGGTCAATATTGGGATTTAACTGAAAAGGAACAAGGGCTACTAATGGGCATATCGATCGGGTTGCTTGGAACCGCCAGTATTTCAGAATTTATTTTGCATCATTTTCGTTCAGTTACACGAAAATCCTTTTTAACAAATATTTCATTAGGTTATTTATTAAGTTACGTATTTCATATGCTAGTCGAATCGAGTAGGAGGGAGTGATTAACTCCCGACCTCTCCAACCACCGTACGTACGGATCCGTATACGGCGGTTCAATTAAGATGAATAACGCAAGATTTCATAACGAGCTTGCAGACTTTTGAGCCCTTGGTTACTCCAATAAGAGTTATCAAGGGTTCTGTGTAATATTGGACTTTTCGAGATACGCCAGTAACTCTTGCGAGTATTGCCCCATTCGTAAGCCTTCCAGTCTGGAACTCCTAAACGAATGAGGTTGCACACTTTCGTACGAGGCTTTTTCCAATTCTTCCATAAACACATGCGAAGTCTTCTTCTAATCCATCCATCCAGTGATTCAAATATTGATTTCGTATCCGCTAATGCAAAGTAGCCACACCACCCAATTAAATATTGATTCAATTGTTGAATTCGGTACTCCATTGGAAATGGCTTCTTTCTAGCTGTTAATTCCCGAATTTTGTTCTTCATTCGCTTTATGCTCTCTTTCGCAATTCGAACTTGTGGTTCTTTGCGGGAGGTAAAGCTAAATCCTAGGAATTTACGTTGCCAAGGACGAGCCACTGCGGATTTCTTCTCATTTATTTTCAATCGTAGCGTCTTCTCAATAAAGGTTTTGATACTTGCCATCACTCGTTCTCCTGCTCGTTTTGTTTTCACATAAATATTGCAGTCATCGGCGTAACGGACAAATTTATGACCACGTTTCTCTAATTCTTTGTCTAATTCATCCAGCACAATATTTGAGAGAAGTGGACTCAGTGGGCCCCCTTGGGGTGTTCCTTCATCTGTATCATAAACGACACCATTTATCATGACACCCGATTGTAAGTATCTACGAATCAGCTTGAGTAGAGGTTTATCAGAAATTTTCTTCGCTAATGTACTCATTAGACGGTCATGGTTTACTTTGTCGAAGAATTTCTCTAAGTCCATATCTACTACCCAGCGGTATCCTTCTTTTATATGACCTTTGGCTTCTCGGATTGCATCGTGAGCACTTCGTTTTGGTCGAAATCCGTAACTATGATTCGAGAAGTTCGGGTCATATAGGTTGGATAGCACTTGGGCAATCGCCTGTTGAATGAGTCGGTCTGTCACGGTTGGGATTCCTAATAGTCGCACACCGCCGTCAGGTTTCGGGATTTCGATTCTGCGAACTGGTTGTGGTTGGTAGGTTCCCTCAAGAATTTGCTTCTTAATCGTTAGCCAGTTTTCGACTACATGCTGTCGTAGGAATTTTACGGGCATTTTGTCTACTCCATGACTCCCTTTGTTTCGTTCCACCCGTTTGAGTGCGAGAAGCAGATTCTCCCGTGATAATATTTGATTCATTAGCATCTCGTTCGACTCCTCCGTGAATAGCTTGTCTTCTTATAACAGTTTCTACTGCACCCGCTCAATGTCCCTCATGGGATTCACCATTACCTCCATTAAGTCGGTCCTTCTGGATTTTCTGTGTTTACCATAGAAAACTGCATGCCAAGGGCTATTCTCTCCGAATTGTTCGGTCCTTCCCATTCATTCTAGAAGTGAATGGTACTATGACCTCTGCTGACTTCTGATGGTTCAGCTACCTATCGCTAAGTAGGTTACAAAGTGTACTTTGCGTTTCCATCAGACCTCCCCGGGTAAGCGCATGCACTTTCACACCATCTATCCGCCTCATTTACTCGATATGACCTTCGACAGAAAGGACTTTGTGTTGTTATGCACACTCATCCAATCATACCTAGCCTTATATGAGATTCGTGTTCCTCGGACCGGTGTTTTGCCTCCAGCTTCCTTCAGATTCCGCGTCGCCACGGACACCCTTGCTCTTGGCTAACCTCTACTTCTGTCTTCGGGGTTCGGGACTTGCACCCTATAGTTCATACGCATGCCGGGCGCACATAAAAAAGCAATCCACCAAAATGTGGATTGCTTTTTTCACTTTAATGAAGAATAGTATTATTCTTCATCAGCTGCTGCTAATAATGTAAGTGATAAAATTTTAGAGAATTGTGCACGTGTAAGATTACCTTTTGGATTAAATTTACCACTTGCTCCGTCAACAACACCTAATTGTTGTAATAAACCGATTGATTCTACAGTTTCCTTACGCATTTGGTTTTTGTCTGCAAATGTGTTATTTTTGTTAGCCTTAGCCACATCAAATTCCATTGACTCTAATAAACTTGCTGTTACATAGGCCATTTCCTCACGTGTTACAGGTTTATATGGCTCAAAATTAGCACCATCAAAAATACCGATTAAGCCATAATCCTCTAAAATCGCTACTTCCTTAGCACCTGGGTATTTCCCTAAATCCTTATATGTAGCAGGGCCTTCGTAATCTTCTTTCACATCTAATCCACCAGCACGGAAAATCATAGAAGCTAATTGTCCGCGTGTTACTTGTCCATTTGGATTAAATGTTGTAGCCGATGTTCCTTTAATAATGTCAGCTTGGTAAAGTAATTGGATATAGCTCTCAGCCCAATGTCCAATAGTGTCTGTGAAGTAACCGCCTGGTTTTAAGTCTATAGAATCCTCACTAATCGATGCTATAAAATCATTCAATTCTGCATCAGTTAAAGTTTGCCATCTTCCTTGTGCAAACATTTCTGCTTTGAATGAATTTCCAGATGGAGAGAATTTCATTTGCATAGAGTCACCGAAAACCTCTTTAAACTCTTTTTGCTCCTCTGCACTCATTTCAGAGTATTTCATAAGCCCTTGTAAAGATATTTTTACTGTAATACTATCCTTTGTACATACTAAAGTCATTTCTTTATCGTCATAGTTTAACTTAGAAAGTAAAAGTGTTTTGTAAATATCTTGGTAGCTCATTGCTTGCACTTGAGTAGCTGCTGCAACTACCTGCTTAGGGTGGATAACGTTAGCAAGGTCTACATTTTCTTGAGCATTTGCTTGTAATCCAAAACCTCCTGTAAAACATGCAATACCAAGTGCGCCAGCTAATAATGTCTTTTTCATAGTTCTTCCCCTTTCAATTCATAATTTTAGTGTACTAAAACAACCGTTATCAAATCTATAAAAATATGTAAGTAATTCAAAATTATTATAAAGTCCTATTTTTCAAAACAAAGAAATTTAATAAATCTTCATGTAATTCCAGAAAATACATGCATGATTTTTGCTATAAATTAGGTGACTTTTTACAATAAATTCAACAAAACGCATCATTTTTTCTAATAATTAACAAATATCCTGTTGTTAGTTTTACAGAGAAAATTAGTAAACTAGTTTATTCTTTAATAGGTATAAAGTAGGTGAACTAGATGCTGAATATGTAAATGCATGGTGATTTTAGAGAGAATCTAAAAATAGAGGGTAAAACAGAGCTTAAATTACTTTTAGTAGTGAAGAATCGTTGGATATAAAATTTCCTACTTTCGTTAGTTTTGAATTTTAAAACATATTCTATAAAATCAAATATGCTAGGTTACATACTCATGATAGACGGCTAGGACAAAAGTATATTTTTAAAGCAAAATTAAAAATTTCACATCAGAAAAGCGCTAGAAATCAACGTTACTAAAATTGATTTCTAGCGCTTTTTTAAGTTTTGACCAGTTTTGTCCCAGCCTCCTTTAAAACTAGTTTCCACGTCGTTGTTGGATTGTAATATACAGACCTAATAATCGGTCAGTTGTCATCACATTATTTTGTAAATCTTGTAAATGCGAACTCTGAATAATTCCTTCTTTAATTGCTTGCGCTAGGTATTGCTCTGTTGCTGTGCGCATTGCTGGTGATGCAGGATTCCATGCTTGTGTCACTTTGTTGTCCTCCTTCTTGTCTTCTACAATGAGTTGTACTGTCATTTTGCTACTGCTAGGAACGATTACCTGTCCTTTTAACTTATAACCAACTGGCATCTTCCAAGATGGTTTAACTTCAAAATGCGGTCGGTCAATGCTACCTATCCAATTACCGCCCCATGTAATACCAAGTTTACGAGCAATAGCACCCACTTTATTGAGTGTAGCTACATCATAAAGCGTTTTTGGAGGACCAACGGCAATATCCCAAGCTAAACGACTGCTATGGTTGCTTTTGAGTGTCCAAGTAACAATCTGCCCTGGTCGAGTACGCCCTTGGGCATATAAATAATTTTGCCTCTCCTGTGAGCGATATGTTTCGGTAATGAAAATGTTACGAATGCCTACCTTATAGCATTCTTGGAACAATAATCGGCATGCTAATTGCGAAGCTGGTAATAATTGTGCCAAATCTCGGCATGTTGTTGTTATATTTGTACTCATTTATTGCCCCCCTCATCCGTTGTATCTTTGACAATCGCTAAAATATTTTTAATGACATTTGGTGTGGGTAACCCCATCTTTGTGCCATTTTCTGTTATTGAAATAAACTCTAGAACACAAAAAGCAATGGCTGCTCCATCACCTGCATATTCAATCCCTGGTATTACTAAAGCGAGTAAATAAACCGATCCAACCAACATCAGATAATAAATTTTTCGAATAATACCATTCACACCAATACGGCTATTTAAATTATGATTAGCAATACCAGACAAAATGCCAGTTATATAATCAATTGCCATAAATCCTATTAAAACTGTTACTGCCATGCCTAGACCATTCACCAAATAAGAAATAAGCGCTCCCATAAAACCACTCCAAGTTGCTATCCATTTTTCCACTCCACCACTTCTTCCTTTTTGTAATCCATAAGAAAAAAGGCTGGGACAAAACTGGTCAAAACCCTAAAAGGCGTGAGAAATCAATTTTAGAAACGTTGATTTCCCGCGCTTTTCTGAATTTTGATTTGAAAATAAACTTATGTCCCAGCCTCTTTTGATAAAAATTCAATAAAAATAACGCTCGTCTTAAGACTGCGTTTCTGTTTGTGCGGCTGTCGCTGGTAATACACTTATGATAATGTGCTTATTAATGATGGCCCCACCAATATTTACAAAGTTAATTTTCTGATCATTTAATGTTGCTGTAAATGCCGTTGCATCAAACTCTGCATTTTTTAAATTAATTGCCTGTCCATTGTTTAGTTGTACTTGATAATCCATAACTATCATTCTCCATTTCATATATTAATTTAGCTTAATGGAATATAACCTACGTTATTTCCATTTATTCGTACATAAAGTCTAGGTGCTTCAGAGCTACCATTATAAGCAATTCCAATACCTGGTGTGTGTCCTCTAGCTACCCCTACGATAGAAGTTGCTTCGGTAAAATCAACTCCCCCTTGAAAAACAGTTGAATACATTGCGCTTAGGATTAAAGCATCTGAATAAACAGTCATATCATTCCCATTTGAGTAAATTTTTCCCGAACCACCGAAACGATCAAAAAATAATCCCCTAGTACCAGAACCGTTTAAATATAGATTATTTCCCAATCTAATATCTTGATAAATATCAATATTACCTGAAGTAATAGTGCCAAGGTTACCAGTAATATCAGATAACACATTTACAGCACCGATAAGGTTAATCTTTGAAGCATGAATACTAATAGTAGTTGCTGTTTGATTAATCTTTGAAACTACAGTGTTACCTGTGAAATCTGTCACACTTACTTTTGACTCAATCTGATTAGCTTGTTGTGTAATTTTACTCTCAGCGGTGCTAACTCGTGTACCCAAACCACTGATTTGTGTCTGCTGACTTGTGACAGTTGATTGTATTTGAGAGGCTGTTTGTGATACAACTGATACATCATTTCGAACAGTTTGAATATTGTTATTGATCAAAACGACTTGAGCCGATACTTCACTACGTATTTCTGCAGCCGTTTGAGTTATACGGCTACTTAAATTGTTATTTAAGTCTGTGACACTTTGAGTGATTTTGTCTGCACGAACATTAATGGCGGCAATCGATACGCCAATTTCTTCAACTTCTATATCAATTCGATCATTAGTTTGTTCAAACTTCGAACGATAGCGTTTATCGTTAGCATTAATAGTAGCATGTTGATTTAGCAGGGCATCTACAATACTTTTCGCTTGTGTATTCCCAACCTCAACCTCTGAATTACTATATTCTCGTTTTGTCTTTTTACTTAATATACGTGTTTGATATTCGAGTTCAAGATCCTCATGTATAAGCCACACCATGTCTCCCACATTACCATCTACAGTAGTTACCTTAACTTTAATATTTGTCTCAGGCGCTGCCGGTAGCTCACTAGCTAAATGTGTTGTCATTTCTTCAACAGATTCTATCTTTTCGTCATGAATAGGTTCCGCAATGCGGATTCCGATTCTAGGTGAATTGGCTAATGGCGAAGTATAAGTAATATCTATTCCCTCTGCACCATAGCCTCTAATTTGCGTTTTTAAATTTGTAGTATTTACGCTGTATGATAGGGTTTCAATATTATGACGATAACGGAATTGTATATCATTATCTACACCGATTTTATTAGCAAAACGAAGAACTTTACCAGGCAGTATCTGACGCTCACAATTAAACACACTGCATAATTGTTCAATTAGGACGATTGGATTGGCTTCCCCGAAATTCGGCAACAATTGATAACCATCTACATCTACATTGATAAAAGTCCATCCTGTCCCAGCAAGGACAAATGACATAAAATCATCAAATGTTCTTGTCCCTCCGTAAACATCGTATTTAAATTCGTCAGCTAAAGAAAAATATCTATGGACAGCAGTGGCCTTTTTAGAAAATGTGTCCCCACCAAAATCTTTAACCACATACTCATGACCATCCTCATCTTCGATAATTGTTTCAAAATCTAACAACAAATGCCCTGGATTTTTTTCATGTAAAAAAGAGTTAAAGGAGATACGTAATGCTCCATTCAACTCTTCAACTTTTTCATAATTTGTTTCTAAGATAGGTTCGGTATGTGTCCCATTCGATACAATGAGCAAGAAAAAATCACCTTCTTTTTAATAAAAATACGCTACTCGATGTGAGCAGCGTTTCTGAACAATATGGAACGATTAATCAATTTGTGCTTTTAGTTCTTTTTCAAGTAAATCATCAGGGAAGTATGCCATTCTCCCTGTCGAAAGCTTTAAATGATTTTCAGAGTCTTCTATATCTTTTTCATCTAGGTCGATTACCTCAATAAGTTCAATAGATCCCCAATCATCGTAATCTAATGAAAGAATGAAATGTTTTCCAATCCCCTCTATTTCTTCTTCCTTAAAACCGAAATCTTCTTTAATTAAAAATTCAAGCATTGGTATACCACCTTTTTATTTTTAGTATATCAATGCTTTCAGGTTAAGAAATCAATTATCTTTCTTAGAAATAAAAGTTTTTGTACATTTTTGTTTCATTTTTCGATTTTTGTTTTAGGACCATTTGAAACTAGTCTATAGCAAATTTTTTATTATTCTTATCCACCCGAAAATTGAGGTCCAAAGAATAATACTTAATATTAAGCCATTAAAGACTCCTAAAAAAAATCTATTTTCCACATCTACCACTCCTTATGATTTAAAGGATTGGTAAACAGAAAAGTTATTAAACACCTTCTGTATTTTCTAAAATATAATCTTCAACAGCTGCACGATATGCCTCGTTTGTTACATCATCAATGACATACGTTTTCTCTGTCTTTGGATTAAGACCTTTGTTCATAATTCGCTCTGCTGCTATTCTCACTACTACTAGATTGATCATTATAAAATTCCTCCCACTTCTTTTTCAGTTTGTAATAATAATTCGTCCTCTAACTCTTTAATCTTTTGTTCAGGAGATAAAGGTCTATCAAAGTACTTATACAAGACCTCTTTAGTTTCAGGATCTACGCCTACAACGTAACGGTCATCACCGATCTCACCGTAAGGTAGATCTATGCAGTATAGTTCAGCTATATCAGGACGGATAATTTGATGAGTATCGCTTGCTACATCATGTATAACTGCGATTAATTCGCCTAGTTGATTATATATAATTCGTGTTCCCGTTTCGAACATGTTATCTTTCTCCTTTTAAATATTTTTACCTACTGCATAGTATCCGAAGAAACCGTTTCTATTAGTATCATCAACTCGTATTCTGAAACCATCTGGATAAGTTTCTACATCTGATAAAATACTATTTCTATCCCATGATGAAACATACATTTTAACATCAGACCATGCACCTACATCATGTTCACCAACCCATGCCGCATTACCTAGCTTACCGTCTTGTACACCTTCTGCTTTACATAGAATAGCCGTAGGTCTAAAACCTATTCCACGTACAGTTATATATCCTGCGGATGCTTCTGCTTTGCCTTTAGCTTCTTTTACAGTTCCTAGACGTCTAATATTAGATGCCATTTCATCAAATGTTGCTTGAGGACTTGTGTACCAACCTACGTCAGTGATTGCCTGAGCAACATTTGTTTTTCCATCACTGACAGATTGCTTTAAATCAACACCATCTACTATAATCTTCGGAGTATAAAATGAACCATCCGTTCTAAATGCTGACGCTTTACTCCAATCAACATTTGGGTCTGTTGAGCTATTTGTTGGAACAACAAGAAAATTACCCATAGTATCTTTATGGAATACGTGACCAACTTGGTCGATTGGTTGCAACGTTATAGGGAATGTATTAGTAAATCTACTGTTTTTATCACGCTTAGCGAATCTAGATTCTTGAGTAGGTAATTCATGAAATCCCTCAACGGAGTAAGGTTGATTTAGAAATGTTTTATTTAAGATGTCCCATACTCCATCCCCGGCTCCTTGAAATTTTATATTTACAGATAAAGGATTACTTGCACTTTTCTTTGTTATATAAATATAGAACCAATGTTCTGATACTCTTATATCGCTAACATAGAAGTTACTTGCAAAATTTTTACTAATGTCAATAATAGTCATATCTTGACTGTGAATAATCTTATTTGATGCAGTAATATGATAAAGTATCTTGGCTCCACCAGATGCATTGCTATTAGCAAAAGTAGACGCTAGATTTAATTCTATAATACCGCTAATACTTTCGGTAGAAGGTACCATTAATATCTCTACCACCTCAGATGAGACATTATTATTTTTCCATTCTATTACAGGAAATGTTTTTTCAGCTACGCTTTTACCTAAGTTTGTAATATGTTTTTCCACATTGAATGTGTTAACAATATCAACTTTTTGTTCAAATTCAGCCAAATGTTCAGTAACTTCTGTTTGTAAAGACTTTAAATTTTCACTATCTGCTTTTTCATCAACTAAACTCTTCAGTTCTTTACCACTCTCAGCAGATAATGCCTTATCAGAACCACCCGTAGTTAAGTCATTGACTATGGGGGTCTTTAATCCTTCAAGCTTTTGCTTCATATTTTCACTAAGGTTATCGTATGAAGCTTGATTACCACTATACATTTTATCAACTCCTTATTTTAATAATAAAAATACGCCACCCATTATGAGTAGCGCTAAATAAAATGGAACTATTATTTAAAAATCTTTAATCAATCTTGGTCATTCTAAAAATAGAATCTATTAAAGACTCTTGAAAACTTATTTTCATATTTTCTCTCAGTAACGATTAATTAGTCATTATACACCTTCTGTATTTTCTAAGAAATAATCCTCAACAACAGAACGATGCCTCATTAGTTACGTCATCAATGCTATAAGTTTGCTCTGTCTTTGGATTAGTGCCATTGTTTACAATATGCTCTGCAACTATTCTTACTACTATTTGATTTACTTTATCCATTATAAAATTCCTCCCACTTCTTTTTCAGTTTGTAATAATAGCTCATCCTCTAACTCTTTAATCTTTTGTTCTAATGGTGATAAAGGTCTATCATATCTTTTAATAATAGTTTCCTTAGTATTTGGTCAATAGCATCTACGTACTCATAATCTTCTACACAACCATATGGCGAATCAATATAAGATAAGCTTATGATTAGTTAAATCCATATGCAGTCCAATTCCATTGTGTCCACGCTACAGAGTCCACTTGCAACCAAAGCGTATTGGTACTAAATTCCCATTCGCTACCACCGCCGTAAATAGTGCGTCCAGAATCTGGCATATACATGATAACATCTGTATTGATCCCTGCACCCATATGATAAATAGATATAGCTTCTGACTTTTCACGGTTCCCAACTTTTGTTCCTATAACAGTCTTCGGTTGAAAGCCAATGTTATCAAGTCTAAGCCAACTAGAGTTGTCTGCCCTGCCAGGTTTGCTTTGTGTTACATAAGCTGTACCTTGTGCAAATTGCACACCAGTTGAAATCTTACTTATATTTGTAGCCATCTGGTCAAATGTAGCATCCGAAGCAGTTTGTACGCCTTTGCCGCTAATGGCGGATGCCACTTTCTTTTTCCCATCAACGACAGATTGCTTTAAATCTTGTACACTAAACCACGCATCATCTTTTCCGAAGAATCTTACATCCTTTTGACTATTTATAATCATGGCATCTTTATAGTCTTTTCTAAGAGCTACTCCATAGTCATTTTGAGTATTTGCATTATAACTAAGCTCAAATACCTTACCTGTTGACATAGGGTCTAATTGAATAGTTGGTATTCCTTTTTGTATCTTCAAATCATTTGAAAATGTTACTTTCTGTATAGGATAATCATTTGTGCTAAGAGCATAATTCATTTGAGTCACCTTGAACGGCTCCATACTATTCAATAATTCAAAAGCCTGTCTGTTAGGTACTTCTCCTATAGAATGATATTTAATTATAACGTGAATTGGATTATTTTGAACTCGTTTATAAATCCTAATAAGCCACTTGTCTCCTATAGTATATGGCTCTTGTACGTAGAAGTTTTGTGCAAATGTGTTACTTAGACTAGGTATTTCAACTGACCTACTGTGAATAGTTTTATTTGATGATGTAATGAATGTTCTATGAATAATTCCACCAGTAGAATCCGAATTTGCAAATAATGAAGTTACATGAACTTCAAATATTCCATTTATCTCTACAGTAGTAGGTAGAGTTATTTCAGCATACTCAGAACTAGTATTATTATTCCATCTAACAATGCCAAAGTCGCGTTCAGCATAGTTGTCACCTAAGTTCATAACCTTTGCTACAGACTTATGGTTTGATACTTCAGTTGTCTTCCAAGAGTTCCATGGCTGACCTTCTGACTTTGTTCTGAAAATTATAGTTTGTTGGTCAATTTGCGTTAATCTTTGGATACGATAAGCACCAGTCATGAAATCTTCTAACATAGAATATGCTCCACCATATATTACACCTGTACTATCAGATGGAGAGCCTACTGTACCTTCTGTCAATACTCCAACCTGATATAATTTATTAGTAGCTAATGTATCAAAGTTTACTGCTCCTTCAATTTCACCTCCATCTTCAAGAATCTTCTTCTCATTTAAAACTTTACCCATCTCAGCTGATAAAGGTTTATCTTTACCACCTGTTGTTAAATCATTCACTACTTCTATTTTAGGTGCTGAGTCTAACATTTTTTTTAATACATTACCTTGTTTAGCTGATAATACGGCGTCTGTACGTTCCGAATCTAAATTATCAATAATATCAATTGTAGTTCCTACATTATTAATGGCATCCTGAACATCTTGGTCTAATTTTTCTATAGAAACTGTACCGTCTTCTAGCAAATTACCACTAAAGCGTTCTGTTCCATCTGTAGGGATATTTTTGAAAATTATAATTCTAACATTATTATCTACAACAGCAGTAATAGGGTTCTCAGGAATATTTAAGACGTAACCATTAAACACATCACCTGATATATTCCATGAAGTAGGGGATAGGTAAAAACCATTATGAAAAACAATAATAAAGTCGTTATTTTTAACATAAGATTTTTCAGGTAAATTCCATGATTTTTGGCTTTCTTCTGTTGTAGGTAAGTCGTAAGGTACAGCACTAAATTTAAGCCCTCCGCCTATACCGCTTCCGGAGCCCCCACCTTCAATCCATCCAGAATCATCTATATGAGCATTTGTTTGTCCATCCTTAGTAATTACTCTTGTATATGTCTTAGCCGTTTCTTGGGAGATAGCTAAAAATGTTTGATAAATACTTTTGCTTGTTTCATCCGTTTTCATACCCACATAAACATGAAAATCTTCTGTATCATTCGGGAGTATACTGGATCCTGGTGTATTTTCAACATTCCAAAATCCTGACTCCGTTTTATTTAATAAAGAATCAGGTGATGTAATCAATCCTGGTTTGTCAGTTCCTATGCCATGTGCCTGCACCCAATCCTTAATTCCATTTGCTTTTTCTTGCGCTCCTTGAAGAGTTTCTGCGCCAATGTCGGCTGGAATTAAAGGTACATTTCCATCAACGCCGGGAGACTTACCAGCTACTTTAGAAACAGAGCCATTACCATCCACCCCGCGTTGAGCAAGTAAAATCCAGTCTGTATTAGATTCTGAAGGAACTGAATTTATATTGGTCTTTAGTGATTGCCATGTAGAGCCATTGTAGGTCGTTACATTGTTTTTGACATACTCGGTATTTGCATTCCATGCTGTAGCCGTACCCCAACCATCAATAACTTGTGCGGCATTATTTGCTTTTTGCGCTGCTTTAATCGCCTCTGTTATTGCATCATTTATTGCTTTGGCTAGATCGGTTGCTACTTGTGCGGCATTGTTAGCATTGAGCGCTGCTGTTTCTGCACTTGTCGTAGCTGTTTCTAGTTGATGTTTCATTTGCTCTAATTGAGCTTGTAAAGCCTCTAAACTCTCCAACCTAACTGTCGCTTCTGCTACTGTTTCATTAACTACTTGAACTGCAGTATTAGCAGTTGCTGTAGCTTCCTGCGCATCTGCTGTAGCTTTGTTAGCATCAGAAATCGCATTTTTAGTATCTTGTAAAGCATTGGATACAGTATCAATTGCATCATTAATGCGTTTAATTAACTCATCAACTTCTTCTCCGCCAGCTAAAATATTAACTTGATATTGTAATCTTGATAATCCTTCAATAATCCTTTGCCAGTTCTCATTTATTTTAATTCGTTCTGATCGACTGACAGGTGATTGAGTCGTGTGTAAATTAATTACCATCTCTTTTCTTCACCATCCTTGTTTACATATATAAAAATCTGAAATTAAAAACGATACTGTGAACAGTACCGCCTGAGATTGAAAAATTATTATCTCCAACTGCTAGTGAGAGGAGTTTTTTATTTGTAAGTTTAAAAACAGAACTACCGTTTTTCAACGAACGAATACCGCTTATTTTTAATTCATCAGAAGAAGATAAAGAACCATTAAATTGATACACTTCTCCTGTAGTGTTATTTGTAATAGTAACGCTATTATTGAAAATTCCTTTTAAAGTAATAGTAAGCTCATTTTGGCGTGGATCAACAGCAACATTTCCGTAATTTTTAATTGTGAAATGGTTAGTGTTAAATGAGTAGGCTATATCTTCATCCCAATCAAGACCCATGCCCCATGCCCATTTATCAATGTCCCATTCCTTTAAATCTAAAGTTGTAGGAACAGATTCAGCATAAATATTTTCACAAATAAATTGTATTTCTAGCTCTCCTACTTTTCGTAGGAGCTCATTTGGTTGATAGCTGTTTGCCAGACGTACCTTCCAGCGCTTCCCTGGCTCAGCATCAAAAATAATATAAAAATATTCCTTTCGAGCAAACAGCATATTAATATCAGCAATAAACAATTTAAAATCATGATAATCAAATGCTTTGTACATAAATTTCGCAGTGATCGTTCGTCCACTAAAACGTGTGCTCGTAAAGATGGCTCCATCACTACCATCAACTTCAGATGATTGATGCTCTATTGATACAGAAGGAATGTAATATTTTAATAATTTTAAACTGTAGTCGCTCATCAATAATTCACGGCCATCTTTTAAAATCATTTTCATATACCACTTAACCCCCTTGTCAATGCATGGATGCTTGCATTGCTATATTGTTTACCACTAACAACATCTACAACAGATTCACCTACAACTTGTCCATCTAATATAGATTGAACAACAATAGTAGAAGGCCCTGAGTTTTGTGTAGCAGTTTTATTTTTTGATTTTTGTATCGGCAATAAAGAAGAAGACTCATGGACAACACTATTCGCTAGTCGTTTACTAACATTTGTAGCTTTATTCATAATAGAGTCAAACCCATCAACTAAACTATCACCAATCTTTTGCAATAGAGAAGATGTTGGACTTAGATTTAGCACATTACTTAATGTCTCTGAAACATTTCTGATAAGATTATTTGCTGTTTCCTGTAATGCTGATTGCATTCCCATCATGCCATCAATTAAATCTTGAATAGCATTTTTCCCAATTTCATTCATAGAGCCTAAAGCTTCTTCTGTTCCCAGAACGACTTCCTTGATTTTCTCTTGCCATTCGCTATTCAGTGTGTTCAATTCCGAATTCGCTGTTTTACGTAAAGCCTCAATTTTGGCTTTCGTTTCTGCTTGTAATGGCTCTAGCTCCTTTATCGCTGATTCACGTGCAATTAGTAGCTTTTTCTCATACAATTCTTGATATTGCTTTAATTCTCCATCTGTCATTCGATTTAAGGCTTCTAGCTGTGCAAGGACACTTGGGCCCATTGCCTCGAGTTCATCGATAATTGCACTTGATAACCCACGAATTTCAAGTTGAGATAACTCAATTCGCCATTGAGATAAGGCATTCACTTGCTCACTTAAATTTTGCGTTAAGCCGGAAGAATCAACAGGATCGGCTACTTTTACTTCATCAAATAATCCAAAGTAACCTTTTATACTTTTAAAACGACTTTCAAAAGCCTTATTGTAATCATCGTTAAGTTTTTTCTCTTCATCCAGTAATTTTTTATTAACATCCTGCGTCTGCTTTAGATAATCATTGTTAATTGTTTTAATTTTTTCGCTTATTTCTTTTTTAGTATTATAAAATTTATCTTCATAATAAATGCGTTCGTCTGTACCGGCTTCATATTGTCCTATATAGTGTTCATAAATTTTCAATTCCTCTGCAAGAGAGAGTGAATTGTACTTTTTACGTTTTTCAATGTATTCCTTCTCTTTTTCGAATTGTTCTTTAATCATTTCAGAATACGCTTTTTTGTACTCTTTTAATGCATTTGTCTTTTCTTTCGTACCTTCTTTAAACGCTGTTGCACTATATCGCCAAAATTCAGCTTCTTGTTTTGCTGACATTTCTCCGGCAGATTTTTGAGCTTCAACATATTCTTTTAAGGCTTTGAATTTTACATCTGCAGAACTAGATTCGACTTTTGCAATTTTATCTGCATATTGTTTTGTAATCGCTTCGCGGTCTTTTAAGGATTGTTCTTCTATCTTCTTGATTTGGGCTACCTGATCTTCTGTAAGAGCTACATGTTTTTTCGATGCATTGTTTTTGATTGCTGTAATTTTTTCTGAAGCCTGTTGAGAAATCTCAGCTCTCTTATTCTCGGCTTCTTTCTGTAAGGCCTCAATTTCAGCTGCATTGGCTTTTATTACATTGCTTACGATTTGCTGGGCTTTTTCGATGGCCTCTTTAGAAATTGATAAACGCTGGGTGAAATTTGGAATTGCAGCCTCTGCCAATTTCTCAGCAGCTTTGCTAACTCCTTCACTGCTTTGTTCAATCCCAATGGCTAACCCTTCGCCAACGCCTTTACCGATTGCAATCATGACACGAGAAGGAGAATTGATTTTCAATGTACTCTTTATTGCATCTCCTATAGTTGTTGCAATAGACTTCGCTTTATCCCATACAAGCTCTGCCATATCACCAATACCATTAATTAGACCTTGGATGATATCTTTACCGATTTTACGCAAATCAAGGGCACTGAAAATACTAAGTATTTTATCCCAAATATCAGTAACAACTTTTTTAGCCTCATTCATCTTTGTTTCTATTGCTATTTTAATATCGAGAAATTTTTGGATAGTGCTTGTTACTAATTGTGTTGCTGTATTTACTACCGTAGTTTTGATAGATTCCCATACATTACTCAAAAAGTTTTTTATCGTATTAAATGTATTTGTTGTCATCTGACTGAACTTTGTCCATCCTGATACGACTAAATCAACGATACTTACTACCGTTCCTACAATCGCATTTTTCACATTTACCCATACATCACTCAAAAATGACTTGACAGCATTAAATACAATTTCAGTAGTCTCTTTTAATTTATTCCATCCAACTTCTATCCCACTAATAATAGTTGAAACAATCTCGATAATCGCAGAAGAAATAGAACCCCATATTTCGGTAGCTACTCCAACTATTGATGACCAGATTTCTGATAGGCTTTCTACAAAACTAGTCCATATTTCTATCGCTCCGTCTACAATTGACGTCCATAAGTCTGAGAGTAGTTGGCTAAACTCTTCCCATGCAATAGAAGCTATTTCTGTAATACTTGTCCACAATTCTGAGAAGAAGGTTACCATGCCTTCCCATATTTCTATTGCTCCGTCTATTATTGACGTCCATAAGTCTGAGAGTAACTGCGTAAACTCTTCCCATGCGATAGAAGCTAATTCTGTGATATTTGTCCACAGTTCCGAGAAGAAGGTTACCATGCCTTCCCATATTTCTATTGCTCCGTCTATTATTGACGTCCATAAATCTGTGAGTAACTGCGTGAACTCTTCCCATGCGATAGAGGCTATTTCTGTGATATTTGTCCACAATTCGGAGAAGAACTCTACTATGCCTCCCCATATATCTATAGCTCCCTCTATTATTGATGTCCATAAATCTGAGAGTAATTGAGTAAACTCTTCCCATGCGATAGAAGCTAATTCCGTGATATTTGTCCACAGTTCAGAGAAGAAGGTTACCATACCTTCCCATATTTCTATAGCTCCCTCCATTATTGACGTCCATAAATCTGAAAGTAATTGAGTAAACTCTTCCCATGCGACAGAAGCCAATTCCGTGATATTTGTCCACAGTTCAGAGAAGAAGGTTACCATACCTTCCCATATTTCTATAGCTCCGTCTATAATTGATGTCCATAAATCTGAAAGTAATTGAGTAAACTCTTCCCATGCGATAGAGGCCAATTCTGTTATATTTGTCCACAGTTCAGAGAAGAAGGTTACCATACCTTCCCATGTTTCTATAGCTCCGTCTATAATTGACGTCCATAAATCCGAGAGTAATTGGGTAAAATTTTCCCATGCGGCTGAAGCCACTTCTGTGATACTTGTCCATAATCCAGAGAAAAAGTTTGCTATGCCTTCCCATATTTCAACCGCTTTTGCACTTATTACATCCCAATTTTTATATAGTGCTATTCCACCAGCTACAAGTACTGCAATACCACCTACAATCCATCCTATTGGTCCAGCTAATGCTGCAAAAACAGACCCTAAGCCACTAAACGCCCCTATGATTGTACCAACAGTTGAGATTAATGTTCCAAATGCTACAAGAACTGGCCCAATTACTGCCGCAATCCCTCCTATAACAACAATTAATGTTTTTGTACCTTCACTAAGATTAGAAAACTTTTCAATCCATGGCTGAAGCTTTTCTAAAAAGCTCTTAACTATCGGTATTAAAATTTTACCGATACTTATGCCAATATCTAATAGCTCATTTTTCATTATGGCTATTTGAGATTCTGTAGTTTCATAACGTTCAGCTGCTTTATCTGATAAAGCGGTATTTTCCTTCCATGCAGCGGAAGATGAATCAACAGCTGATGTAAGTAAATCTGAAGCACCTGCCATGCTTAAAAGTACATCCGTTTCGTCACCATTAACTCCTAAATCTGCTAACACGTTTTTTAGGTTAGCTCCACCTTCTGATGATTTAGCTAACCCCTTTACTAATGCATCTAATGCAGAGGCAGCATCTGTTTCAAAGGCCTTTTTAAAATCTGAACTAGACATGTTCGCCGCTTTAGCAAATCCAGATAAGCTTTTACCACCATCTCCTACTGCTTTTTGGATCTTTTGGAGGACCGAAGTCATAGCCGCTCCCCCGGTTTTAGCGTTAATCCCTAGACTAGACATAGTAGCAGCTAGTCCCATGATTTGCGCCTCTGTTAAACCAATTTTAGTAGCTTGCTTGGCAAATCCCATCCCCATCGTCATAATATCAGATGCAGCAACCCCCATATTGCTACTTAGTTCAACAATAGAAGAGCCAAGTCTGTCAAAATCGCCTTGCCCCATCCCAACAATTTTTGCAAAATCGGCAAATTCCTTCGCTGCCTGTTCACGGGTCATACTCGTGGAATTTCCCATATCAATAACAGTACGAGTGAAAGATAAAAGATGCTCTTCAGCAATTCCTAACTGCCCAGCCGATTTAACAACCCCGGCAATTTCAGTAGCACTAACTGGAACCTCTTTAGCCATATTACGTATACCATCTTCAAGCTTTTTAAAATTTTCTTCGCTCGTATTTACTGTTTGACGCACACCAACAAAAGCACTTTCAAAATCTACTGCAGCTTTAAGGGCATAAGCACCAAAAGCTTGAATAGGAGCTGTAATAGTGGACATGCTTTCACCAACGGATTTTACTTTCCCGCCAATTTCCTGAAATTTATTCCAACTAGATGACTGTACATTTAATTGATTATCTACTTCTTTTAATTGTGTGTTTAATCGATTGTATTCAACAAGTGCCTCATTAACAGCGATTGCCTGTTTTTCAATCGCTTCTGTATTTGCTGACTCAGAGGCTATTAATTCATCATATTTATTACGTTGCTCTGTCAGTTTAAGAGACGAAGCTTCAACTGAACGTTTAAGTATATCTTGTTTTTTTGATATACCTTCCATAGAATTTTCGTAGTCATTACCACGTGCTTGTAATGCCTGCAACTCTGTTCCCATTGCTGTCAATTGCCGTATACATTGTTCAATGGATCCATTAAAATTAGAAGTATCTAGACTAAATTCAACAGCACCAATTTCCAGCATTTATCATCACCGCCTTTTGTGAAAATCACAACCAAGAAATTTCATCAGCTGTGACCTCCTCTGTTTCATCAACATCACCTGTAAGTTCGAACCAAAAATGAATATCCATTTCGTCAACTTCATGTAATTTGTAACCTTCTTTTATCAATTCCCGATAAAACTTTTTAATATATTGATAAGGTGTTATTCCACTAGCTTTCCCTCAACATCATTGGCAGGTTTTGTTTCGAGTCCACCAATATTTAGCACGTTATTAAAAACTCGCATAATTTCATCTTGCAATTTACCTGCCTCTAAACCATCCCATACATCATCAATTGTGAATTGATTATCAAATACGTTAACAACAAAGGAAATCATCTCATCAAATGTTTCTACAGAAATTCCGTTGCCTTCTTTACGCATTTTTTCGTTCATTTTTAGAGCATTACGGAACACTCGTGCTTTCACAAAGTCATTTGAGAACATTTTCTCTTGTCCGTTAATTTTTAATGTAATTTGCATATTTTATCCATCCTTTTCTAGTAATCTTCGTTTTTAATTCTGTCATTGGAGCTATTCGACAGGGTCTTGAAATAAAAAAGAAACCCATAAAAGGGCTTCTCTCCAATTATGGTGTTTCAACTGTTTCACTTGGTTTTGCAACAGCTTTAAAGAATGTTTCTGCACTCACTGTTACTCCTGCATCTCGTGTATCTACCGTATGTTTGATAACACCGTCAATTAGTGGTAATGCTTCACCGCCGAATGGATATACTTTATAACTTGTCTCTCCTTTTTTACGTGTTGTATTTGTTTCTTCACCTGGCTTTAATTTTGCTTTTAATAGCCAAACCAACTTAGAACCTGATTCAAAACCAATTGCAATTGAGTTTGGTGTATCATTTGCGTTTGTAATAATACCGCCTTCTGCAGATTTCTTGTATCCATACCAATCTACTAGCACGTCTGTTGGTAAATCTGCTGTTTCACCAGCAATTGTGATAGAATCCAACTGTGCTTCCTGATCTACTACACGGTCACCAGCATCTAAATGCGCTTCTGAGAAGTTTGGTGTAAGTGTCATAGAAATAGGCATTGTTAAAGTTTTCACTTCACCCCATGTCTCTGTTTGTTCATTTGTCATTAGTGCATAGTGAATACGTTTTAAGCTAATTTTTTGTGGTTTCTCATTTACTGTTGTCATTTACATGACCTCCTAATTTTTTATAATTGTTCTTCAAAAAAGACGAATCTTAGAACTCTATTATAGTGAGACTCGCCTGTGGTATATGGTTCATCAAACTCTAAAATTCGTTCATAGCCTGCATGTCCCATCAATTGTTTGATGCTCTCTGTAAGCTGATGGTAATTCGAATTGGACCAGACATTGATTTGTATGATCCGCTCAATTTCAAGTTCATTTCCATCCACTTCAAAGTTTGGCTTTGCACTTATTTCTAAAAAAGTGATGAACTGATTTGGCTTTTCTGAGCCTGTAGGAAATCCATTAAAGATAATGGGCAGACCTAATGGCTCTAATATAGTAGGTATATGATTCATTAGATCTCTCATATTTTTCTCCTAATCTACTTTTGTGAATGTAGTAAATCTGTAGACAAACATGTTAGATACTAAAGATATCTCCTTTCAGTGATTGAAATATTGAACTTCTTAAATAAAGTAAGATTTCTAACGTTGTTGGTTTTTCGGTATTGAAAAGCTGTTTATTATTACCGATTTTTGAATAATCAAAAACGCCTACTGAAAATAAATCAGTAGACGTTTTCATTTTTGCGTCCTTATTCACTTTTTTCACCTCCTTTCAAAGCACTGATTCAATTAGCCTTCAATCAATTTTCTAACACTAGACATACTATTTGAAATCAATTGTTTTAATGTAGACTCTTTTTTCTTCAGCCTATCTAACTCATCTTTTTCAATCCATTTCATTTCCCGATGCACCTCTCTTAATTCAGTTTGAAGGTTACGTGTATTACCATCCGTGTAAAAACATACATACTCTCTACCACAGTGTGGACAAGTAAAATATGTTTTCTCAATTGTCTGGTAAAGCTTGTCTTTCTTAAAATGTTGAACATAAAATTTATGACCACAAGATTTATTGCACTTTACGTAAATAGGCTCCATCTACTCACACCCTTCTAGTTTTTATGAGCAAAAACCACTCAATTTTGAGTGGTCTCTAGCTGATAGTTATTTACCTATTGCTGTAAACGTCATTCATCAATCAAGCTTTTACATTACCATCATATAATGGATTTTCAATCGTTTCTATTCATACTACTGAGTGTCAGTTGAGGGAAAGTTCACTTTATTGGCACTTTCCATTAAAAAAGACCACTTTTTCCAAGTGATCTCTAATTAAGAATATGTTGTTCTTTAACCGAACTTTTACACTACCATCTTATAATAGATTTTCAATCAATACTATTCACACTACTGAGTGTTAGTTAAGGGAAAGTTCACTTTTCCAGTACCTCCATTAAAAAAGATCACTTTTTTCAAGTGATCTCCAACTAAGAATATGTTGTTCTTTAACCGAACTTTTACACTACCATCATATAATGGATTTTCAATCGTTTCTATTCATACTACTGAGTGTCAGTTGAGGGAAAGTTCACTTTTCTAGTACCTTACATTAAAAAAGATCACTTCTTTCAAGTGATCTCTAACTAAGAATATGTTGTCATTAACTGAACTTTTATACTACCATCATATACTGGATTTTCAATCGTTTCTATTCTTACTACTGGGTGTCAGTTGAGGGAAAGCTCACTTTATTGGCACTTTCCATTATAAAAGATCACTTTTTCCAAGTGATCTCTAATTAAGAATATGTTGTTCTTTAACCGAACTTTTACACTACCATCTTATAATAGATTTTCAATATTCTATTCATACTACTGAGTGTTAGTTGAGGGAAAGTTCACTTTTCCAGTACCGCCATTAAAAAAGATCACTTTTTTTCAAGTGATCTCCACCTAAGAATATGTTGTTCTTTAATCGAACTTTTACACTACCATCATATAATGGTTTTTCAATCGTTCCTATTCATACTACTGAGTGTTAGTTGAGGGAAAGTTCACTTTTCCAGTACCGCCATTAAAAAAGATCACTTTTTTCAAGTGATCTCTAACTAAGAATATGTTGTTCTTTAACCGAACTTTTACACTACCATCATATAATGGATTTTCAATCGTTTCTATTCATACTACTGAGTGTCAGTTGAGGGAAAGCTCGCTTTTCCAGTACCTTACATTAAAAAAGATCACTCTCTTTCAAGTGATCTCCAACTAAGATTATGTTGTTCATTAACCGTATTTTTTCACTACTATCATATCTCGGCAAATCAATCTCTTCTATTCATACTTTAACCTAGATTATTCACCAACCAGCACAAAATCCCACGGAAAAGTTGACTTATCGGCTTTTCCGTGGGATTCTCTTTTTCACTTAAAAGATGAAAAAAGAATCCATTTCTGTTAAGGTTCTTGCAACTAAACAAAACCGTCTCAAGAAAGGATTCTTATGGAGACTACTTTAAAAACCGTTCCATTAAATTATCTAGTGATGGAGGCGCGCTTTCTTCTGACACAGGGGAATTGATTTTCCGTGAGTTTGATGAAAAAATTAGCTTTTCTCAAACGATCACTAAGCATCTCCAATTAAAAGATGAACGCAGTATTGCATTCATGAAAATGACCAGCTTCCTCGTCAGAAAATTTATCAGCTTATCGCAGGTTATCATGAGGATGATGCAGCGGACCGTTTAACACATGATCTGATTTTCACACAAGTGCTTGGTACACCTGCACTCGCTTCTCAACCGTCGTTATCAAGATTCTTCAAGCCTTTGACACGCAAGCACTTCATCAACTTCAGATGCGAATCAGGCGTTACTTGATAAAGTTCATCACGCTCGTCAATCAAAAGCACTGATTTTTGATTTAGACTCCACACATGCCGATACATACAGGAATCAAGAACGTTCATCCTACAATGCGCATTACCGTACAGTGGACTTCCATCCACTTGTCGCATTTGATGGGCTAACAGGTAATTTCTTGAAAGCACAATTACGTCCAGGAAACGTTTATACTTCCAATGGTGTCGTGGATTTTATGCGTCCACTCATCGAGCATTATAACGAAGTTTTTCCCGAAAAATCATATCTTGTCCGTGGTGATAGTGGCTTTGCGGTGCCTGATCTATATGAATTATGTGAGAAGGAATCCGTGTACTAAACCCCAAGTTAAAAGCTCTTGCAGAAGAATTATAACCAACACACGAAATTTGGGATGTATCCGTAACAGAAAGCTATGTAGAGGAGTCTTTATCAAGCATCCTCTTGGTCGAAACCGCGGCGTATTATTATTCAGTCCACTCGTCCAGCAGGTGAACTGTTTTTTTCGCATGCTTTTTTGTGACGAGTCTCGGTGAAAGTTTTTCACCTCAAGGGATTGTCACGTCCTATCAAAAGCGAAGACCATGGAAAATTTCATCAAAGAAGCGAAGGATGGCTTCGATTTTGATCAGATGAAAAGCCAGGATTTCATTATCAATGAAGCACATATGATGTTAAGTCTACTTGCCTATAACTTCACGAACTGGTTACGTACACTCAGTTTCCCGAAAGCGAATAAAGGGCTTCAAATCCAAACCATTCGCACACGTCTAATCAAAGTAGCGAGTAAATTGGTGAAAACTGGACGCTCCCTCTTTTTCAAAATGTCCTCGAGTTTTGTATGAACACTTCTTTTGGGACGTGCTGACTCGAGTACAGCAGCTAAAAATCACTTTTTTAAAATCGAACTCGCACAAAGGGAAGAGTCTGCCCAAAAATCGATTTTCTCCCAAGGTTCGTTTTAAGCCTTCTCTCACCTGGCTATTTTCATCATACAAATTGACCTTAGCATTATAAATCTTCTGAAGTTCTCAAAATTTTAGATTCTGGTGAATAATTCAGGTTTGATTATGTTAACAATGTGTAAGTTTTATTTCGTGAGCAAATTTAATCATCTTAGCAATTTCTGCATGCTTTTTATAAATATAGCTTGCACTGTAATTTAAATCTTCAGCTATTTCTTCTAATGTCATACCGTCCACATATTTTAATTTTAAAATTTTATGGTTCAACCCACTGAACTTACTAATAAGCTCCATAAAACTCTTCTGTTCAGTAAGCTTAATTTGTAACTCTCTTTCAATTCGTTCTATGCGTTCCTCTAGTTTCGCTCCATCAGATTCTGCAGTAAGCTTTACCCCGGCTAAATCACCACTGATCCAACGCTTCAATTCTCTTTGTGATCTTTCTAGACTATATTCCAAATAAACAATTTCATCTTCAATTTGCTGATAATCTCGCAACCATTCGTACATACAAAGCACCCACTTTATTTTTATTTGTTTAATTAACCAGAACAATAGGCTAAAATCATTTCCAAAGACAAAATACCTTTAAACGGTACTATTATCTAAAATTTTTTATCTAACTAATTTTATGTAAGACATTTCTCTCTATACCCTTTCCCTATAAGCATCTCCTTATTTAATCGCATTTTGAATCCCCTCTCTTGTTCTTTTCTTATAGATTCTGTTAATGTTAAATCAATATCTTCCACAATGCAGTTTTACTATACTACCTTTAAATGGTATAGTCAAGTTCCGGAATACTTTTAAAAGGTATTAATTAGTTTACACCACTACTCATTACCGGTATTATTGTAATTAAGGAGGTGCTTAATTTGAATAAATCGGATACACTAAAGATCTTTTTCTCAAAAAACTTAAAACATCAATTGGATAAAAGAGGTTTAAATCAAACAGATATGGCTAGAGATTTAAATTTACCTGAAACAACCGTTTCGAATTGGATGAAAGCCAGCACATATCCAAGACCAGATAAAATTCAGTTAATGGCGGACTACTTTAATATTAGGCGTTCTGATTTAACAGAAGAGCAGCCAACAAATTTAATAGAAGTACAACCAAACTTTGTGAAAATTCCAATCATAGGTACTATTGCTTGTGGAGAGCCTATACTAGCGGACCAAAATGTAGAAGGATATATGTATGAATTTTCGGAATTATTACCCACAGGAAATATTTTTGCTTTAGTAGCCAAAGGTGATTCAATGGAACCTACTATTCCAAACGGTTCTAAAGTATTAATAAGAGAGCAAAGTGAAATCGAATACGGCGAGATAGCGGCCGTACTTGTAAATGGAGATACAGAAGCAACTCTTAAACGTGTTAAAAAACAAGGTAATACCATTTTACTTATGCCAGATAATCCAAAGCATGAACCTTATATAGTAGACGAAAATAATCCAGCAAAAATTATTGGAAAAGCTATCAGTTTTAAAGTTACACTATAAGTACCATGTGAAATTTTATATTTTTATGCAAGGGCAGCTCAAAGGCTGTTCTTTTTTTTGCGGCATAAATTTCAAGCTAAATTACATAAAAAAAGAAGGGTTCTAACATCTGCTTTGTTCAATGTTGAAACTTTGCAAAATATATTGTTTAAAGCATCTCAGCATTAAATAAAGACTATCAAAAAAGAGCAAGTTAAAGGCTCAATGCTCTTTTTCTGTCTTTTTATTTATTAAAATGCCTACTTGAATTCAGGTGTATTTTCTCATAAAGATCATGAAAAAAAATCCCAAAAACTAGGTACATTCTGAAACTTTACTGTTGCCAGCTTTTCTATAATTTTTAATTTAATTTCTTGTTCCAAGTCTTCCCTTTCTTGATAGTCTGTATTGTACAGACATTGTTTAATTCTAGGTGTGAAATTCTCTATAATTGTAAGAGTCTCTTTGATGTGTTGGTTCTCTAAGTTCGTCATATAAATCAGTCCCCCTTTTTTCTGAGAGTATTATTGAGTTTATTTAAAGCTTTCCTGTGAAGATTTGATATATTCTGTGGTGTTGTTTGTAACGTTTGTGCGATTTCTTTTGTAGAAAGATCTTTTACATAAATCAGCTCCAAAATTTGAAGCTGTTTCACTGTTAACTTTTGCAAGGACTTCAAAAGCTGTTCATCTTCAATATTGTCCAATAACCCATCACCGACTATATTATTAAGTTCCTTTTCATTGCTTTCATCCTCGATTAGCTCTTTTGCTGTCGTGCCACCTTCTTCTGATAAGCCCTTATCCAATATTAATAAAGAACGATTTTGTAGCCTTCTTCTTTTTTTATCAAAATCTAGGCTAAAAAAATGAATCAAATTACTGACATATTTGATCTTCCTAATATTTATATAGTGAGCCTGAAAAGATTCATCAACGAGTTTCTTATTACTATCAGTTGGATTTAAGATCGCTTTTTGCACCAAATAAAGATTTTTAGCATCCGACAAAAAGCTTTTTATAATTGGATTGTTAACCCGTTCATTATTTTTGTAAAAGAACTCCTCTATTTTTTGGCTATCATTATCCATTTAATAATCCCTCCTAAATATCCGCCTTCTTTCTATATAAAGTGAATGTAGTCTCTATATTATAAACCAAAACAAGAACAAATGTTCCTAAAACGAATAAAAAAAACACCTTTTATACAAAAAAGGTGATTTAAACCAACTAATTCAAATATCTAAAATAGCTTTTATTTTTTCTAGCTGATAACCAATAATTCTCTCTTCTTTACTATCAGTGACTAATAAAGTAAATGGGATAGCGCTGATTTCATATTGCTTAAATTCATTCAATACATGCTCATCAGTAATATCTTTATTGATGTAAGTTATCAGGCGTGTTGATTAACCATTTTTATACATTCAAAGAGGCTGATTTCCGCTACGGGCTACTCGCTTTCCTGCGGGCGAGCGTCGAGCCGCTTCCTCCGCTCTGCTCCGTGCAGGGTCTCGTCTGTCTCGCTTTCCCGCGGGAGTCGAGTAGCCCTACGCTACAATCAGTTAAAATGGAAATATATCGGAAAAGCAGTAACGAAAAAATCCTTTTACCACTCAATAATAAACCTATTTTTTTCCTAATCAACACACTTGGTAAGTTATATTATTTTCTTCTAACCATTCCTTTAACCTAACGCAATATTGACATCCATCGCTTGAAAATACCGTTATAGCATACTTCATTTTAAAGTCCTCCTTTTTTCTAAAAAGAGGACAAACACAATAGAAATGAAACCATCACAAAATAATATTTTTAAACTGTCAGGTTGTTTTTATTAAGGAAGGATCCTCTTTACATATTACAGTTTAAATTATGGTGATATAGCCTAGCAGTTCTGCAACAACTTCCTCGGATCGGAGTATCACCTTGTACTACTATTTTAGAGTGAGAAGGAGTTGGTTTACATTATGACACCGGAAAATGTTCCAATGTGGATAAGCTTAATAGGAAATTTTGGATTCCCAATTGCCCTAACAGTCTATCTGTTCATTCGTTTTGAAAGGAAAATTGATAATTTAGAAGCTGTCATCATGGAGTTATCTGAAGTTATAAAATCTCTTAATTACAAAAAAGGAGGGTGATCCACATGGGAATTGAAAAATTAATGACTTGTTACTGTAAAGCAAGAGAAGTTCAATCATTTTATTCAAATTGTTTAACGAATGACAGTCTGACTCCAAAAGAACGCGATTTACTAATAAATCTTATAAAAAATGCCAGTATTTCTTCTAATTTATTGAGGGAATATTGTCAGCCTCAAGATAAGGAAATATGATCTATTTACAAATAAACCCACCGAATAATTTAGGGGTTGGACTACCTAAATTTGGTGGGTGTTTATCTTAAATCTTTTTCGTGACCCGGATGTCCGCATTTGATGCCTAAGTATGTGTATGACTCGATCAATCAGGTTGGAAATGGTTTTATTCAATTGAAATAAACTGTGCTCCACTCCCCTGGCTCTTCAACATAACGTGTGGTTGATTTCTTTGATAGAAAGAGCTTGTTTTTCGATAAAAGCCCAAAAAGTTTCGATAAAATGAGATTTTGTTTCGATAAAAGCTCAAATAGTTTCGATAAAGAGCGATTTTGTTTCGATAAACCAGGATGTGATGCTCTTAGTCTTCGTTCCTCTACATGCACGCCGCAGGGTCTCATCTGTAACGCTAATCCCCAAGGAGTCGCCCAGTCGGAACGAAGATCAATTAATACATGGCATATGTTTTAACAAATGTCATCCACAACTTTTGGTGATGACCCACTCCCCACCTCATTGCCCAAAATATGTAAAAATGATAGTATGTACTTAATCATCATAATCAAATCCATGAATCTGAATTTCTTTATCACATTATTTTTTCAAGCATACTATAAGTCATAAAGGGATTGATTGGAGGGGATTATGATCAGCAACAATAAAATTGCATCCATCAATATTGTGCTGACAATTTTACTTATTTTAGGTATCACCTATTATTATTTTTACAATCATTCACCAATTCAAATTGAACTTATAGGCAACTTAGGAGTTTGGCTAGCATTCCCATTATCAATCATCAATATAGTGCTGAGTTTAAAGTTAATGAAAAATAAAACAGGTAAAGCTAGTACCTACATCGCTTTTATTATTGCTGTTATCATTTTATTCATTGCTTTATTTTTACTATTTCATTGGAGCTCGTCATAAAAAAATACTCCCTATTAGTTAGACAGATTAGCTTATCTAAAGGGAGTATTTTTAATCCATATTGATTCTTTTTCATTTTTTGTATAATACACAATAAGAGTTAGGCTAAAACTTATTTAAACGAAGCAAAGAAAGGAATGGGATAAGAAAATGGATATTCTAATTCCAATTGGTATAGGTTTTCTTGCTAATGTGATAGTATTTGTGATAAGTATGTTAGTCGTTAAAAATAAAAGAAAAGCTACCATGATAACACTTATTTTTTGGGGAATCGCTGTTCTTATGTCGTTTGTTATAGGTAGTTGGAGTGGAATGGGTTTATTTGTCATAAGCTTAGGGATGTTAATAGTGTCTATATGCTTGTATTTATATATTTTCATTGAACATAATTTTATTCAAAAAAGCGTCTAGAAATGCCTTTGAAGGGTTGATTCCTTCAAAGGCTTTTTCATTCATACTAACAGAATATTGCTTGGGGTCCGAAGAATGCACGAATTGCTGCTACGGCTGCAGTTGTATGACCTGAAACACAAGAGACCAACTCTTTATCACAGAATTGACCTTCAGGAAGCCCACTTCTTCAGAGCTGGGAGGAATGAAGTGCTTTTCTTTACAGAACGTATGTTTTTGTTGTATATTGTGAATAATCAAAAAATAAAGGAGTGACGGGTAATGACGAAATCGAAAAAAGATTGTTTTATTATAGAACTCAAGTTACTTATAGATACATGGCAAAAGGATATCCTATTAAAACGTTTTGAAATTGCCCGTACACTCTATAATACGACTTTGTCTTATGCAGTAAAACAATATACTTTGATGCAAGAATCAAAACTCTATCGAAAACAATTACGTTGCTATCAAATAGCGAAAAAATCTAATGATTCAAAAGAATTGAAGCAGACTGCAAAAGAATTAAATAACATTCGTCAATCTTTTGGATTAAGTGAAAATCAACTGCATGCGTATATTAAAAAGCATCAACATAACTATAAAAAACATATAGATAGCAATACTTCCCAGAAAATCGCCTCTACTGTTTGGAAAGCGGTTCAGGATGTTCTATTTAAAGGGAGCAAAGCACATTTTAAACGTTACGGAATGCTTCATTCTGTAGAAGGGAAATCTAATAAAGCAGGCATTCGATTTAAAGAGAATGTTGTCTATTGGAACGGATTAACCCTTCCTGTTCGTATTCGCAAACAAGATTTATTTGTAGAAGAATCCCTTGCTCTTCATACCATTAATTATTGTCGTCTAGTCAAAAAAGTGATTCGTGGAGTACATACTTTTTACGTACAACTCGTGATGGATGGGGTTCCTCCTGCAAAGAGAATTCCATCTACAGGAGCCTTTCGACATGCCTATCAAAAACAAAAACGGGTAGGTATTGACATTGGTCCTTCTACCATTGCGGTTGTTTCAGAAGAAACTGTTTTCATCCAACAACTTGCGCCAGAAGTACCTTTATTGGAGAAACAAAAAAGACGTTTATTACGCAAATTGGATAGAAGTCGTAGAAGTACCAATCCTAACAATTTCAACAAGGATGGTACTATTAAACATGGCGTCAAACTCCGTTGGACATATAGTAAAAACTATCAAAAAACAAAAAAACAAATAAAAGAATTAAATAGAAAGAAAGCTTCCTACATCAAAGAAAAACATGGTGCGTTAGTCAATAAAATCTTGTCTCTTGGCGATGAGGTGTACATCGAAACCATGCATTTTAAAGGATTAGCAAAGCGTACAAAAGAAACCAAAACAAATATACAGGGTAAAATCCAATCCAAAAAGCGTTTTGGAAAAAGCATTGGGAATCATGCCCCTGCGATGCTAGTGGAAATCATCCATCAAAAATTAGGTTACACAAAGCAAACGATACAGAAAGTAAATACGATCACCTTTAGAGCCAGTCAGTATAACCATGTGACGGATCGTTATGAAAAGAAAAAACTCCATCAACGTTGGAGTCAAATTGGAAGTCATCTTGTACAACGAGATTTATATAGTGCGTTTTTACTGATGAATAGTGAACCAAATTTACAACAAACGAATCAAGACTTATGCAATAAAACGTTTACTACCTTTTTAGAGTTACACAATCAACATATAGAAGACTTAAGACAAGTAAAGAAAACATTCCCTCTTAGCATGGGAATCAAACAAATCAAGTGAGGGCTATTCCTCCGTAGGTAGAGCTACCTGCCTTCGTTAAAACTTATTGCCAACACAACATCGGTTGTGTAAATAAGAAAGTCTTATAGAACAGAAGATAAATCAAAGATGTTGTACACAGGTCATGGCAACACCATCTGTGGAGAGCTTTGTAACGCTTCTTTTAAGTATATAAGAACCCCGCTGCTTTAGCTGTGGGAGTAGTCAGAGCAATTGTCTCCATATCCAAAGACATCATAACATCTGTCATGTGCCACACAGCACGTATTCCGCTACGGGCTACTCGCTTTGTCGCTGTCGCTTTCGCACAGAGCAAGGCTTCCTGCTAGCGAGCGTCGAGTAGCCCTACACTACAAGCTCTTCATCATAACATGTGGTTGATTTCTTTGATAGAAAGAGCTTGTTTTTCGATAAAAGCCCAAATAGTTTCGATAAAATGAGATTTTGTTTCGATAAAAGCTCAAATAGTTTCGATAAAGAGCGATTTAGTTTCGATAAATCTTCAAAGTATTCCTATAAAACGAACGAAAGTAGCTTTAGCGATTCTGTTTTGGGGCTCGACACTAAATAGCAACAAGAAAAACCCTTTCATCGATCAATAATAAACCTATTTTTTCCTAATCAACACGCCTGTTAAAGAAACAAAACCATATAATCATCATCAAAATATCGTTGACCTATTTTTAATGCCCTCTTCTCTGTCCCAAATACTTCAAATCCTAAAGAACAATACAGTCTTTTTGCTGAAGCATTCGTTGATACAACCGTAAGATTAAGCTGCTCAACTCCCTTTAACTCTTTTGCTTTGTTAATTGCTTCAACCATTAATTTCTTGCCAATGCCAAGACCACGCTTTTTAGGGGAAACATAAACAGCAAAAATGCCCGCTTTATGCTTTAACTTCAACTTGTTTTCTTGAACCAAAGTTGCAACGCCTACTAATTCACCTTGATCAAATGCACCTAACGTATAAGAACCTTGTGATTCAAATCTATTGGCAAACATCTCAATCGGATAATCCTTCTCCTCCTCAAAGCTAGAACCAAATGCCTCAGGATTATTTTGTAGCCCTTCCAATCTTAAATTCCGATATACTTCTGCATCTACAGCTGTTAAAAATCTAATATCCATCCTTTTCCCTCCTATGACTTTTCATTTTTATTGACAATTATAAATAATGTTTCATGCACTTTCATCACAAAGTTTCCTAAAATGGAAATAACAGCATATTGGAGAATCTAAAATATAAAATCTAACAATATGGCGTATCATTTTACGAAATTGAAAATATTGGATATTTCAGTTGAAAAAGGTTAATATGATATATATAAAGAAGGCGAAAGTTTAACTTTTCTCCTTATGAATGAAATAGACAAACTCAAGAAATAAAAAGTAATTTAGGGATTTATTGTACTTCATATTTACAGATTACAAAGAAGGAGAGAGGCCTTTAATGAAATCTTTTGTATTTTTTTTATTTATAGTGTTTTTTGTTACAGGTATTGGAACGATGTGGACAGGATTAAATTTCCCGTTTGACATCCAAAATGAAAAATTAGCAAGCCTTTTTTGCCTTTTTCTAGCAGGGATACTTTTGATTTACTACTATATATTAAAATCAAAGGAATGCAAATAACTTTATAAGTTTGCTCGCTTTACGCTTTAACTTCAACTTGTTTTCTTGAACCAAAGTTGCAACACCCATTAATTCTTCTTGATCAAATACCCTTATCGTATAAGAACCTTACATCTGCAGCTGTTAAAAATCTAATATCCATCCTTTTTCCTCCTACGACTTTTCATTTTTATTGACAATTACCAATAGTGTTTAATGTACTTTTATAAGGTAGTTCCCTAAAATGGAAACAACAGCACAAAGGAGAATCTAATATATGAAATCTAACAGTATAGCAAATCATTTTCATACATTACAGGAACAGCGCTCTCACTACCTTCCTTGTATTCAATCACTCTCGCAGGAACAACTGTGGCATAGTGAGAAAGAAGGAAAATGGTCTATCGGTGAACATTTCTATCACCTTTATCTAATACTAAAAATGTTGAAAACTGCAACAAAGTACTCCTTACTACTTACCCCTTACGCGAAAATGCGAAGAAACAAGCCTTTCGCCACTGAAATACATAATGTTTACGAAGAATT
This sequence comes from Lysinibacillus sp. G4S2, assembly GCF_030348505.1. Taxonomy (NCBI): domain Bacteria; kingdom Bacillati; phylum Bacillota; class Bacilli; order Caryophanales; family Bacillaceae; genus Lysinibacillus; species Lysinibacillus sp. G4S2. Next base: position 4,448,576 of record NZ_JAUCFJ010000002.1, read on the forward strand.
TAAAAACAGAAAAGGAAGAGGCATGAGAGCACCAGGAATATTAGTGCCTCCCGCAAAAATACGTTTTACGCTGAACAGCGACGAAATCGAACAATTATTAGTAAACGAGACAAATGCACTGAAAGAATTAGTAAAAGATATTGAGGAGGATATAGCCGGGCATATCGTCTTTCCAGACCCCCTCGCCCACTACCCTAACCTTATCCAATCTATTCAGCTACTTGCCATCCATGAAATGCATCATTTTAAAATTATGGAAGGGCAATATAAAAGGCTAGTAACGTCCAGTAAATTGGAGGTTGTGAAATGAAAAAACTATTGGTATGTCTTTGTCTCTTACTTTTTCTTGTAGCTTGTTCAAATGAAGAAGGGACTAATTCAAATAAAGAACTCTTCATCACAAAAGAATTTGTAGAGGAAAATGCAAAGGTTGGTTTATCGTACGATGAGGTTAGAGAGGTATTTGGTAAGGAAGTTCTTGCAGATGTCGTTGATCATACAGAAACATGGCTGTACGATTCAGCTAAACATAATAAATTAGAGTATAACCCAAGCTTAGAAGTTGTAGCCGATGAAATTACAAGTGGCAAACTTGATTATCAGCTATACATAAACTTTATTGATAAAAAAGCCATTATGTATTCTTATTTTTATAAAGGTGAAAATGGTAAGACGCAGCAATATGTTGTTACTCCTGATGCTGAGCCGTTTAGCTTTCCTGCTAGTAAGTGATTTTATGCCTTAACTAAAGTAAAGAAATTTGAAAATCTATCGGGATAACACTTATTTTTTGGATTACTGTTTTTGTGTCGTTTATTATAGGTGGTTAGAATGGGTTTATTTGTAATAAGCTTAAAAATGTTAATAGTGCCTATATGTTTGTTTATATATTTTCATTGAAGGTATCTAATAAAACCAGCATCTAGAAAAGCCTTTGAGGGTTAAAATCCTTCAAAGGTTTTTTCTTTAATACTTATGCTTGTGGTACGAAGATTGCGCGAAATCTACATGACGGTCTCGTTTAGTTTTCCCCCTCAGAGACGACTATTTAAAAGCTCTATAAATTCCCTCTCAAACATCTCGTTCAGTATGCTAAACAACTTTCAGGATTAACATTTTTAGAAATTTATGTTTTTTATCAAAATTTGCACGATTTTCTGAAAAACTTGATTTTGAAACTTTTATAGCAAGTGGTATTGTATTCACATAACAAAAAGTAAAGGAGAATTGATTTAGACTTAAAACCTTTTCCCACCTCATTTCAAGCAGTTATAGAATTTTACAAAGAGAGTAATTAATTAAACAATATATAGTTGTCGAATACAGTTATTCCTCAGATTTAGATATACTCAGTTTTTTCAATAAAACTATTAATTGGCTCATCACCAAAAGTTGTGGAAGACATTTGTTAAACCGTATGCCGTTTATAGGTTAATTGGATTGGAGGCTGGGCGACTCCTTGGGGGACGCTCCTAAGAAAGCTCCCAGTCGGAACGGAAATCAACCACATGTTATGGTGATGAGCCTATTTATTGCAAAATAATTCATAAATCTAAAGGAGTTAAAAATGAAGATCATAAAATTAATAATCTATTTTATTATGATTGTTTTATCTCTTATAATTGCAGAACGTGGAATCATATATGTTTGGTTGTCAATTACAAAACCTGGAATATATAATCCAGTAGCAAATCCTTACCCACTATCTGAAATATCACCATTTGTGCAATATTCTATCGCAGCCGTTTTTGTGCTAGTAGCTCTTTGGATTACAAATAAAATAATGTATTTTTTCTCGTTCATAAAAACGAAATTAATAAAAAATCCTTCATAACAAATGACCACCCGGCATGGAGTGGTCATTTTCATGTCTTATTTAATTAACCATTTAGTGTGTTAATTAACGATTGAATAGATAAACAATTTTCAGGTTTTATAACTAAACAATCTAATTGAATATCATATGTTATAGATGATCCTGATATTATTTAATCTCAAGCCTGAACAATATAGATTAATCCCTCCTCTTTTATAGTGGATTTTTCTTCTGCTCAAGTCTATTACTTAGATACTTCAATTTTGCAAAACTCTTCTAGCCACTCCGCCATTCTGCCCTTAGCATAATCCTGCTCAAATTCGTACCAATGATTTTCGATGCCTAGTTCATAAATTTTGTCTTTAAAAGAACGAAAAGGCTTATTTCCGTTAAGTACATCGATTAAAAGAATCTTCATCGAATCTGGTTGCTTTTTAGCAAAGCTGACCATGACATCATACATTTCAGGCGTTGAAACGCTTGGAACCATCACTAAATCCGCAGTCAGCTCATCATCATCCCAATCAATTTCAGGCTCGCCAGTTAAAGCTTCCGGCGCATCCAAAAGAACTTCACGCGTTCGACAGTTTAACACATACGACATTTCATCAATATTTCCATCTAAAAATACATCCGCAAGTTCATCTAGTAGGTTCAATTTTCTCACCTCATATAAGTGCTACACGCACAATTCACATTTAATAATACAAAAAATGCCCGCAACCATCAATGGTGGCTACGAGCTGTTTACTATTTCATTGAACAAATTGAGAAAGTGCCATGATTTAGAGGGTTAGAATGCTTAAGTTTGGTCAAAAACCGCATAAAAAAGAACCGAAAAGATTGGTTGCACCAGGTCAGTTTTTCTGTGGGATTTTGTATATGTTAAAGAATAATCTAGGATAAAATTAAAGTAAAGCATCCTTACAAGAGAATTTCAGGAATTTTTTTGGCTTATCAGTTTTCAACTCAACTTTTTCATTTTCAAAAGTATACAATATATTCTCTTCTAAATCTAAAAAGGACTTAAAAACACCTTTTTCTTCCAACTCTTGATATATACCGTCAACTACAAGAGTCTTAAAACTGGATAGCGGGGACGCTATACAAATATCATTATCCAAACAATTATAGACTCTTCTGTTTAAAGGAATATGTTTTATATCAAGATCGTTTCCTTCAGGATAAACTGTTAAATTATCTTCAGGTGTTGCAAAAACTAGAAAATATACACTAGAATCCGACATATTCTTATATCCATGTATGAGATTGGTCCATCCAACAGCCAAATTCCCTTTATCTAAATTAACAGTTGAATGTGTATCGATATAATATGTTAGTTCACCTTTTAATACATATGCACAATCCTCACCATACGGATGAAAATGTGGTGGGATCTCATTACTTCCCTTCAATAAACTAAATTCAATAATTCTTATATTTTTATTCTTACTTTCAACTAACTTATTTATTTTATGCTTATTATCACTGTAAAGACTATAAACTTTCACACCATATCCCCCATTCATACATTATATTTATGCTTTACACTAGCAATTAAAAGCATAGTTCGCGTGTAGACTATACTTAAATTCTTAAAATGAAAGAGTAAAGAGTAATATATCCATATCTTTATTAGCTCATAGAAATGACAGGTTGAAAGCATTGAAAATAGACTTTTAGTTTATGTTGTACGTGTTCTTATTTTTAATTAATATAATTACTCAGCTTTTGTAAAAAAATAAGTACTATTCGGCTTCATTGATCTCAATCTTTGGTATAGTGAGATTGACAAAAATATTGCTACCATATAAAAGCATGTTTCCTATATGATAGACCAATTAGCCAAATACAATCAACTCCAAAAGAATAGGACTCCTCTAGACTGACCTTTAAATAAATAAAAATCATGATAAATGGGGAAAAATGCCCACAACCATCAATGGTGGCTACAGGCTTCAATCTTAAGTTCAGATGCAAACTACATAAAAAAGAACCGAAAAGATTCGATTCGGCATTTATTCATACATTCCTATACTGAGCTCCCTACAAAATGCTTCTATAGTGTCACGCTCTTCTTTTGGCAATGCTTCGTACTCAACCAGATATTGTGCTGAAAGATCTTCTAGCTCCTTATAACTGACTTCTCTTGTCAGGACGATTCCATTGATCTCATTAGCCAACTGGTTTGCAGTCGCAATATCCGTAAACGCAAAGGCCTGTTCTTCATCATCCGTAAATGTAAGAAGGTCAATTTCCCCCTGGTAATAGCGATCATCTACTTGCACTACGTAATATCTAATTGAATCCATTATCCACCTCCTCTATTTATGATTTAAAGTATTTCCTTTTCAAAGCAGTCCGAGATTTCTAAAGTAGCATTCGTAAAAACTTTTCAAAATTCACGCCTGCTTCGCGTGGAATTTGATCCTTTGAAGTAGCTTCAATTGAAGCGGCTAAAAACGCCTCTGCAAGCTTCATCGACTCAACTAAATCCTGCCCACGCATCATGCCACCCATAATAACTGATGCAAACAAATCACCAGTGCCTGAATAGCTCTCGCCGTTATAATCGCGGACGCTATAAAATGAACGATCTGCATCGACATACATATTGCCTACATAACGCTTGTTCGCATCAGCTGGCGGCGGATTCAAACCGGTAATAATGACGTTCGCACCTGTTGCCTGCTGTAGCTGATGGCCCGCTTCCTCTAGCGCCTGAAAATAATCTGAATCGACCTGATAGCTCTCTAGTTTCTCATACGACAAACCTGTAAGCAAGCAGCATTCTGTAATATTTGGCGTAATAATATCCGCACACTTCACTAGCTCCTTCATACGATCAAGCAACTCGCCTGTATACAGTTTATATACTTCACCTAAATCGCCCATCACCGGATCGACAAGCAGCGTCGTTTCACTCGAGTGAAACACGTTTAAAAACCGAAATATATTATCGATTTGTTCTTTTCCTGTCACAAAACCCGTATGAATACCATCAAAGGTAGTATCAAGCTTGCTCCACTCATCCACAAAGTAATCCATTTTTGACGTTAAATCCTCACAATAAAAGCTCGGATATCCTGTTTGCGCCGTTAAAATCGCAGTTGGCAATGGCACCGCCTGAACCCCCATCACTGACAGCACAGGAATCGCAGCCGTTAACGAGCACTTCCCAAAGGATGACATATCCTGAATTACAGCAACTTTCTTCATCATACTCTCCACCTAACTAATCCTGCTTAGACTCTCTTCATCCTATCACAATTAAAAAGATGCGAAAATGCACTCCGCTTAAATTCAAGAAATGAAAAATCACAGAAAAACAATCTGACCTTTAATAATTTTATCAAATTGACACTTTTACCATAGTCAGTCCTTTGTTAAAGTTAAAATTATCAAAAATTTCATCTTAGTGAGGAAGATACAGATGCAAAATATACAAGGTCAAACTTATACAAGATCACGCACGAAAACATTTGATTTAGTGATAACATCCATTCTAGCAGCACTTGTTTTCGTTGCAACATCGTTCATCAATTTTAAGCTACCATTCGGCCAAGGCGGGCTTATTCACTTAGGGACAACCATGCTTTTCATCTCAGCGATTTTATTTGGTCCTAAAAAAGGGGCACTTGCCGGAGCAATCGGGATGGGTTTATTCGATATCACAGGTGGTTGGTTAATTTGGGCGCCAACTACAATTATCTCCCGCGCATTACAAGGTGCCATCGTTGGGAAAATCGCTTGGTCTAAAGGTCATAAAGGCGACAACGTTGGCTTAAACATTTTAGCAGCTGTCGTTTCAATGCCTGTGATGATGGCAGTATACTATATCGGGCAAGCGATTATGTTCAAAAGCTGGATTGCACCTATGGCATCCATTCCAGGAGACGTCATCCAAAACGTTGTCGGTTTACTTCTCGCAATTCCAGTATGTATCGTGCTGAAAAAAACACCGTACTTCAAAAAGAATTTTTAATACTACAAAATTAACACGCCATCTTGCTGTTTTCCTTACAGCATAGATGACGTGTTTTTATTATTTTCTAAAATCCGCTCTATACCCTCGATATAGAAAACGACTATTCTTAGATTTTTCTTATAGATTGTCACTTTTTCCAAATGATCAAATGACAATAATATAAGCTTTTTTTCATACTATATGTTGGAGGTGAAAAAATGCCAAGAGCAAAATACCGAGATGCTGACGTTGACTTAATGGCAAGGATGATGAGAGCAGAAGCTGAAGGTGAAGGAAATCAAGGAATGTTATATGTTGGCAATGTCATTGTGAATCGTCTTGTAGCAAATTGTTTAGACTTTAAAGATTTAAGAACAGTAGAAGATGTCATTTATCAGGTACAAGGAGGAAATTATTCTTTTGAAGCTGTACAAAAAGGGAATATGTTTTACCAAAGGGCGAGATCTTCTGAAAAAAGATTAGCCAAACTGAATTTGGATTATTGGAGGCAACACCCAGCGAAATATGCACTTTGGTACTTCAATCCATATGCCCCATGTCCTCCAACATGGTACGGTCAACCTTTTGCTGGTCAATTTAAAAATCATTGCTTCTATGAACCAGCACCTGATACATGTGATGGTGTTTATACAGGATAGGAGCTATTTTGCATTTTGGTGCTGCGAATACAACATTTTTAGTCGCAGGTACTTATAACCGATACTATTTATTCGATGTAACTCTGCCAAGCTAACAGTTATTTTTTTGTATGTATATATTTACATTGAACGTACTTAATTCAAAAAAGTCTTTATACTAAACCATTATTTGGATATAAAAATCCCCCTGTTCGTAAAAAAACAGGGGGATTATATTTTAAATTTCTTTTCTATTACGTCGGAATAACAAGTATGCTAGAGCTACTAAAATCAAACCAAGTACTTGGTATAAAGTTGTATTACTTTCCCCTGTTTGAGGTAAGCGTTCAGCTTGATTTGGCGTACTTTGATCCTTTTTGTCAACTTTTTGATTTTGAGCAACGTTGTTAGCTTGCTCTTTTGATGACATTTCTACTGCATTACTTACATTTTTTGAGTCATTTAGTTTTTTACTCTGTTCCATCGATGTTTCTGTTTTCGCTTGAGTCTTTGGTTCTTCCACTACAGTACTCTCATTTTTTGAGTCTTTCGGTTTTTCACTCTGTTCCACCGATGTTTCTGATTTCTCTTGAGGCTTTGGTTCCTCTACTACTTTACCCTCATATTTGGGTTCATATGTTTTTTCACTCTCTACTGGCTTTTCTGGTTTTTCTTGAGGCTTTGGTTTTTCACTTGGTTCTACCGGTTTTTCTGGTGTTGTCGGTTTTTCACTTGGTCCCACCGGTTTTTCTGGTGTTGTCGGTTTTTCACTCGGTCCCACCGGTTTTTCTGGTGTTGTCGGTTTTTCACTCGGTCCCACCGGTTTTTCTGGTGTTGTCGGTTTTTCAGTTGGTTCAGCTTGATTAAATGCTTTTAACTGAATAACAGATTCTTTGTCTACCAAACTAACTTCAAAGTCGATTGGTTTGGCATCAAGCTGATAACCTTTTGGTGCTTGTGTTTCCACAAACGCATATTTACCTGGACTTAGGTTATCTACTTTAATTTGACCGTCCTTATCTGTTACTAATTTTAATACAATTACTTCGCCTTTTTGATTAATAAGTTTGAATTCTGCATTAGGTAATACTGGGCCTTGCTCGTCTTTAGCATGTTTTGTCAACACTACCGTTGTCTTGTTATAGGAATTTTCTACTGTTACTTGAACATCTTCTTTTTGATCGTTTTCAATTGTAAATTCCATTTTTTCATGTAAAGGTTTATAGCCAAATAATGCTTTTGTTTCCACAAACGCATATTTACCCGGACGTAAGTTATCTACTTTAATTTGACCATCTTTATCAGTTACTAATTTTTCTGCAATGACTTTGCCTTCATTGTCAATTAACGTAAATTCAACGCCCGCTAATTTGTCTTTCGTATCAGCATTTATTTTCGTTAAAACAATTGATCCTTTAAGAATTTTTGTATTTACAATATTATAACCTTCAACTTTAGACTCATATCCCGCTACTGGTTGCTCTTTCACAGCATATTTGATTTCTTTACCATCTACTGTGTATTGGTCTAAGTTTTCGAAGCTATATTTCCATCCATTTTCAGCTGTTACTACTTTTGTAGCAATAACCTTATCGTCTTTTAGTAAATCTACTTTGATGTCTGTAGGACGATCTTGCTCACGATCATTGTTCCAAGTTTTCGTTCCTTCAATCGAAGTTTTTTTCAAACTGTTACCAATTGGTAATTCAACACCATTTGTAGCGCTAGCATCTATTGTAAATGGAATTTTCTTATTTGCGTCAAATGTTACATATTCAGGTGCTGATATTTCTTGTACATAGTACTCACCAGTTTTTAAGTTTGGTACTTCGACAATTCCTTTGGCATCGGTTGTATATAGATCACCAATTTGTTGACCATCTGATTTGAAAACTTTAAATTGAACACCTGGAATGACTTGTTCTTTATTGCCATCTATATGTTTCAGTATTCTTAATGTACCTTTTTCTGGTAAAATTCCCTCAGCCCAACCATTAGCTGAAATGTTTTTTACTTGTTCTACATTTTTCTCATGTACTTCATCTTGGTTGTTAACTTTGTATGTCAAATCATATTCATTCTTCAGATATTTTTCATTTACCCCTTCAGCTGTAATCGTCGTATTATAACTTACAGTGAACGATGATAAGCTTGCAAATTCTTTTTTAATCACTACATCGAATGTATTATCACTCGTAAACTTCACATATCCATACCCATTGCTTTCAAACGCTTCAGGTGTGAATTGATGTTTACCTAATTGGCCACTTGTTTGGATATTGAAACTATCTTTCTTTATTTGTTGACCGCCTTTTGAATAATCGTGTAAAACGATATCACTATCAAGTTGTTCTAGCTTTAAGTTGAAGTTTAGGAACCAGCGAACTTCATCAGCTTTTTCAGGAATAATATCTCCAGATTTATAGAAGAAAACTCCTGGCGTAGAGCTACCATTTGGATGAGTAATTGTTACAGCTTGCTCAGTTAAATCTGTTCCAAAGTTCGTATGAACCGTTTTTGTAATTCCAGCTTCAACATTCGTTCCTAAAATAGAGAAATTAAAGAAGCCTGTAATTTTTTCACGTTCCTCTACTTTGCTATTGAACGTACATACAACTTGTCCATTAGTCACATCACACGAACCGTAATCTTCTAGTTTAATAGTCGTATTGAAGCCTTTTAATTCATGTGGCAATGTCATCGTAATTGTATCGCCCGTATTTAATTTGACGTCAGGCTTTTCACTAAATGTTACATGGACACCTGTTTGTTCACCGTATGATAAATCTGTTTTTGCAATTTTCACACTATCAAGGAAGCCTGTATGGCTTAGTTCTCGTGCTTTTCCTACTGGAGGTGTATTTGTTTGAGTTTGTTCGGGTTTTACTGCGTTACTATCCTCTCCGACAGTTTTAGATTCTTCTGCAAGAGTACTTGACTTGTCTGTAGGAGCATTGGGGCTGTCTGTTTGAGTGCTTGAGTTATCTATAGGAGCACTTGGACTGTCTGTTTGAGTGCTTGTGTTGTCTATAGGAGCACTTGGATTTTCTGTTAGAGTACTTGGGTTGTCTTTAGGGGCACTTGGATTTTCTAATTGTTGAGGCGAATCAACGCTGTTATTTTTTTCTGCTGCCCCTTCACTTACACCAGCGCCTTCAATGGCATTCGCTCCGTTTTCTTTTACTGCTGGTTCTTCTTTTGTTTCAGTTGTTCCAGGTACTCCAATACTAGCATCCGCTTCACTTGCAAACACTGAGATTGGTGATAGTACTGTTTGTAATACGATCAGTAATAAGATTACTACTATGTTTAATTTTTTCATGTTTTTCTCCTTTCTAAATCCTGAAAGATACTTATCGGTGTTTGCTGACAACGTTCATACATTCATAATGTCGGAAAGGTTATCACAAACAATAAGTTGGTACCTCTATCCTTCAATTCACTTCTTGTCATAAATGAATCACATTCTAATAACTTCTTTTAGGGTATAGGTACAAAATTGCATCTATAGACCCTACTTTCACCTCTCCTCGAATAATGAATCTTACTTTATAATCATTACAAAGTAAGCCGCTGAACAAATACTAAATGATTCCAGACTTTTTGTCTACATAAATTTTAAAAAGTTCACCATTTTTTTCATTTATCCTTAAATAACAATAAAAACAGTAAAAAAATACTCGCAACGAGTATTTTTTTACTGTTTTTTATTATCAATATGTTGGAAATCCGCTTTCGCTACTAATTATTTTATTAGAATAATTATTGTTATTATATTAAAAAATTTTAAAATGAAACATGGTGTCCCCGTTGATGTTCATAACAAGTCTTATCCTACTAATGATCAAAATAGGTGAAAATCTATTATCTACTATTTGCTTAAGTATAGCTGTAGTCGGTTTTGGCGTATGATCTTTATTGAATATAAAAAGGAAATAAAATACAAACGGATAAAATAGACTTATTATTACACCCACATAGTTTAAATTGAAACCTTGAACAGTATAGTTTGATTCCGCTTCTTTTATAGTGGATTTTTGTTCTACCCAGCTATACATTATGTTCTATGGAATTTTGTAATTGTCCCTTTCTTCCGTTATATAATAAATGCCCCGTCTTTCTTATGTAGAAATCAACTGCTGAAACTACTCGACTTAAACCAATTATTTTTTGTGAGTGTCCAATGAAAAAAATGGCGTGCTAACCTGATACCAGTCTACACGCCATTATGAAAGTTATTTGTTTATAAACATTTTTACTATTGCTTATTATACTAGCATGTAATACCGCTATAGCTTCTTCCACTTCGCATTACGCCCTAATCCTTCAGGTGCAATGATTTTCTGTTCTTTCAATTCATTTAATACACGATTAATTGTTGCTTCACTCACATCTGGACAAGCATTACGGATATCTGCTTTTGTGAAATAGCCTAATTTCTTTTCAATAAATGCATGAATACGTTGGCTCTTACTTCCCTTTTGTGACTCAATAATTCCAACACGACTTTCTAAATCCTTATATGCTGCTACACATGTGCCTAAAAAATAATTCACCCATGGGAAAATATCATTTATATTTTCATGCCAGCCAATGGAGGATTTTCTTAATGTCTCATAATACTCTTCTTTTGAGTCCTCAATAATTTTCTCAAGACTGATATAGCGGCCTACTTCAAATCCAAATTGATATAACAACAATAGCGTTAACAACCGTGCCATACGGTCATTCCCATCATTAAATGGATGCACGGATAAAAAGTCTAAAATAAATACACTAATTAAAATAAGTGGCTCTACATCTGACTTCGAAATTCTTTCACGCAATTCTTCACATAATTGTTTCATAGCAATCGGCGTTTCAAATGCCGATACTGGCTCAAATCGAATCCGTTTTGTTCCATCCGAAAACGTCTCACTAATGACATTATCAACATTTTTCCATCGTCCACCTTCAATACCGATGTATTTATACATTTCTTTATGCAACTGCAAAATCACATTTTCTCTCACTGGAATTGCGTCAAATGAAGAATGAATTAATTGCAAAACATCTCGGTAACCAACAATTTCCCCTTCAGAACGATCTTGAAGATTTATATCATTTGCCATGATACTTTTTAAGCGGTGATCTGTAATAACAATTCCTTCAATTACATTAGATGCCTTTGTCGACTGAATAATAGCCACATCTTTTAATGTATGTAAAATTTGTGGAGCTTGTTGCTTATATAGCTCCTGTTTCCCTTTATATTCATTAATTTTCGCAATTAAGTTTACCGTCTCCATCGGAATCATCAATTGCTTTAGCTGTCCATAATTATATATTCTCATCATTTACCTCACTTTCGATTATATTCATTACGCAATTTAATATAGTCATTTTAAACAATAATGATTATGTTTAAATGATATGATATAGTTTTCGAATATATTCACAATAAAATAAACATACTCATTTAACAACTAAATGAATATGTTTATTTATTAATTGACCACTCAAATATTCACTGTCTCCTCCGAATGCTCATCATGATCTTGGAGTTTTCCATGGAGGGATAATTTATAAAAACCACACATTTAACTGTGCTAAAGTCACAGAAATGTGTGGTCTCGTTATTCACTCTTCTTCAAATAAATCTACTGGCATGTTTTCCATGAATTCTCTCACTTCTCGAATACCAGGAAGTTCACTTTCTACAAGTTCTATCCCGATAATTTTTGCTAGTGGTTGAAGCATCGGCTTTAACTCTTTAGAGACAAATATTTTATTTGGTCTGATCTCAAAGCTTTTTAAGTATGCCCATAAAATACTTTGTGCAATTGGTGGCGTTTTAGGCATAGGGAACAGTTCGTGTTCAATTACCATATTGCTTCCTCGTTCAACAAGCATACCAATAATCGGATAAACAGTGCGGTTCGTTAGTTCCGATTCTACGCCAAAAGGCATGTAAAACACATCATACTCTAGTTGTACCGCGCTTTTAGGCTTTTTCTTATATTGTGCTTTTTCAAACATTGAAATTTCCTCGTAGCACTCATATGTTGGCTTTGGTGTCTGAATTTGCAAAGTATAGATTTCTTGTAAGTCACCATCCATTTGCACTTTAAACACTGGATATTGATGTGCAGCTACCTCGGGATATTCCCAGCCAACCTTGCGAGCTTCTATAATATTAATCATCGTACCTAAAGCATTAATTAAAAACTCTACCTCTAGAGGGTTTGGTATTTCAGGATGCGTTCCCTCCTGATAGCTACGGAATTGAATCCAGTTCTTCTTCCCTCTATACGACAGCCCACAATCTTTAATTAACTGATAATCTTCTGGATTTAACTCTTCTCTATCAACAAAATTCACAGTTAAAGCATTTAAGCTATAGGCAATTTCGCTCGATACATTTTTCTCATAAAGAATTTTCGCTAAGCTACCATAGCCATGTTCCATGTCAAAAATCATTAATCCAAAATCTTGACCACCAGCACCCATAACAGAAACAAGTGCTTTGTATTCAATTTCTTCGCAGTCAATCACAACGATTTCATCATCTCTTAAATATTGCCATGGCTTTAATTTTTTCAGCTCATTAGCAAGCTCCAATAAAGAAAGATAATCTGGCTCTATACTTCCTAGATAATCTAAAAAACCTTCTATATCCGCATTCTCCCGTATCCGTTCATTAATTTCTTCCACATTAATCTTATTTACTTTACCTGTATGAATATTGCCTGCTCCAGCAATACATGTAGGTGTTTCAGAGTCCATCGGTAAATCCACGGAGCTCTCTAATCGAATAGTAAGTAATTCATCGGTTTCAATAACTTGTGCAATGGCTTCATCACCAGGTTTTCGAAGCCAATCAGCTACCAATTCATCCTCTGTATCCAAATCCGTGTCATTTTCAGTTAAAAACTGAATCTTTTCTTTAGAAACTTGTCCATCTTTTTTAACAATTTCAAAATCAGAATAGCCCAACATATCAAAATCAAAGCTTAGTAGTAAAAGCTCATCTAGCAAAGCAAAACTACTTTTCTCTGGCAACAAAAACTTTCGATAAATTTTCGGTTTTTTCTTACTTTCTATATGCAACTGTATCATCATTGCTTAACCTCCATCTTCTAATTGTTAAAGCAATACTTATGAAGCTACGACTTTCTCTGCTTTCACAAGTGGAATTACCCCTTACTCCATCTCTTCATTGAATATTTCTACATTGTATCTATCTTCAAAGTGAACCACTCTTTATTCACTTTACTAACAACCTCTCCATTCTGCAACATTTCAAATACCATTCCACACCGAATTGTTACACCTCTTAATACATTGCCGTACTAATTGTACAAAACATCTTAAGTATTGTTCTAACAAAGCTCCGTATTGTAATTAAGAAAATTCCACATTTTTTTGGAAATAAAACGTAATTTTCTGACTTTTATCAATTTTTGCTCATTCCAAGGAAAAACTTGATTTTGAAACATTTATAGCAAATGGTATGGTACTGACATAACCAGAAAAAAGGAGAATGATTGTGAAAACAATTGTAGAACGAAGTATGTATATATTCAACGCTTAGACACGTGAGAGGATTCGATATCAAGGGTATCTATTCTTTGATATCCTTTTTAATCGTGTAAAAGAAGGTGAAAACTTTGGGTTATGTATTAATAAATATATTTATTTTATTCCTTATCGTTTTCTTTGCTGGATCATTCATGTATTTAATTACAATAAAAAATACAAAATTAAAAAGCATTTTAACTTATATAGTAATGGTAGTAATAGCGTTTATCACCAGTAAATATATACCCAATGATTATAAGGGATGGACAAAAACATTAGCTACAGCATATTTAATTGTAGCATTAGTATCTGTTTTTAAAAAAGATACCAATATTAATTAAACATTTTAAAATCAGATAATCTCCAATAATTTTTTAACATAATTTGGTAAGATCTTATTTTTCTGAAATCAGGGGCTGAGTTTATGAGTGAAAGAAAAAGAGGTTACTTAGAAATACTTATTGCAATAATAATTTTATTAACAGTAGTCTTCATTCTAGATATTGCTACACAGAGCGTATTTATCATTTTAGGAGTAAATGTCCTTTTTATTATATTTTTATTTGAAATAGTTCTATTAATAAAAAAAATAAATATGTAAATTAATAAATGTATAATTCAGTTTTTCATTTAAATTTTTGAGGTGACTTATATGGAGTTTATCAGAAAACACATATATATTATTCATTTCATATTACTATTTATAACTTTACCGATCTGGGATTATTTCAGACATGGCAGTTGGAATTTTCGTTATAACTTCTTCTTTTCCATATGGGTTGTAATTGTTTTTGCGTTTTTTAATTCACTTTTCAATAGTAAAAAAACGAAAAAAATAAAGAGAAAAACGAATAAAGACGTCTAACTAAAGTAATCGCGTCTCTACTTGTATTCTCTTTAGTCATTCAGCCTTTTCACAAAAAGTGATTGAATCATGGACTAGTAACTTCAATGAGAAAAAATTCTCTAGCAAGTTTGACGGCGCAGCTTATGTTTATGGGACAAAAGCTTATGTTGCAGCCATAGGTGGTAAAGGAATTGCATAAGATAACGTTCATATTTAAAGGAGGTAATAGCGATGAGTGTGAATTACCTTGATATTTTTTTTACAATAGTTTTTTTTGCTTGTTGGACAATTATCATCGTTTTGATTGTGAAATTCTTTAAAAATAAGAAGTCTAAGCTTAATAATCATTAAGTTGCAGCACGTTTCGGTGATAGAAAAAAGATATTTTGACCATCTTTTTGCTCTGCAGAATCGCCCTTATAAAAGTTTTCTCAATACTAAATTGGACGTGATACGAAATGAATTCTTTTGTAATGAGAACCGATGCATCTACAAGTTTGAATTTTTTAATTTATATTCAAAATATATTCCTTAATCAAACTAGAAAAACTGACAAACTTAAATATCCAGATTTCAAGTTGTCACCTTCTTTATTTAAATCTGATTTTGAAAATCGCTTTAAAACATTATGGAATGAAGTCTGCCTAACTATTGATAATGATGTTTCAAACGGTTTTTTACTAGGAAATTTCTATTATCATGAACTCTTTAACTCTAATGAAGAAAACTTACAACAATTTAACAAAATACGACATTCCTTTCTAATATGGTGGGACAGTTTAGCAGGTCAATTTTCAATTGAGAGATCGATTGACGAACAAAGAGATTTGCTTTATAAAGATTTGAATATTTTATTTGATAAATATCACTTCTCACCAAATCAAGTTATATCAGTTTATGTAATTTATGACGATTATGTATTTAAAACCAGACTAGATTCTCCGTATTTTATAGTTGCTTCAATTAAAACTTTCTATATTCATTATAAAGATTTAATAAGGGCAATCGAAAAGATGTTAATTTAACATTTACATGGAAATAAAGGAGGAGTGTATTTGGACAATACTATTACAAAATCAATAGATGCTTTAAAAAGTCGTTTAGATTCTGAAAATATATTAGTAGTTCAAAGAGATGAAGGTTTTCTATGCAATGTAAAATTTGAGTTTAAAAACCCAGCCTCAATCCAAGATGTAGATCGTTTTGTTGAAAAAACGGGATGGTGTCTTCCAAATGACTATAAAGAATTCCTACTTAAACATAATGGAGCATTACTCTTTTCTGATATTAAATATGGTGGTGGATTTGAACTACTTAGTCTGAAGAAATTCATAAAGAATATCTTAAGTTCCTCGACTATGTTCCCGAAAATTGGTATCCCATTTCTGTAGATAATGGAGACTATATTATTATCGACTCTTCTCAAATAGAAAAAGGACAGCAAAATTATTTAATTCGTTATCAAGGCGGGGAACCTGTTGAATATGCTTTAAAATTAAACATGAACTTTGCAACTTGGTTAGATAGACTCATTGTTAGTCAAGGATCTGAATTTTGGTTATGGTAAATTACTAAATTACGCTAAGGACTTTATCTTTTCACCTTTATACGAATAGGGAGTGTTCTCATATTGGATAAATTTAGAGCGAAATACGCAATCCCCTTGATGTTCATAACAAGTCTTATCCTACTAATTGTCAAACTAGGCGAAAATCTATTTTCTACCATTTGCTTAAGTATAGCTGTAGTTGGGTTTGGTACATTATCTTTATTAGATATAAAAAGGAAGTAAAATACATCTGAACCTTGAACAGTATAGATTGATCCCACTTCTCTTATTGAATTTCTTCCGTATAGCTATACATCGTTATGTTCCACGGAATTTAATTCCCTTGCCTTACTCATTCCACAGAGGATTGGATCTCCTTAGTGGATAAACTATTTGAAATAAGGTGATTCAGAATGACTATTGAATCGATTTTATCATCATTAAATAGACGATTAGAAAAAGATAAGAACATAACTTTACAAAGAGAAAATGGAGAAATCTTAAGTGTTACATGTTATTGGAACAGTCCAGTAACTGATCAGGAATTAAAAGAATTTTCTTTAAAAACCAATCTCATCTTGCCGAAAGACTTTCATTCATTTCTAAAATTATGTAATGGTGGAAAATTATTTTCAGATGGCGTGGATTACTTTGAATTGTTCAATTTAAAAGAAATGCTAAATTATTTGAAGGCGAATTGTAAAATCAGATTAGACACTGTATAAAAAAATGCATCAAATCGGAAAAATCGTGTATTATTGGAGTTCCTACACAACAATATACAAAGGAGATTTTTCGATTTGATGCAAAAAAAGCTTAACATAAAAGGAACTCAAAAGAAACCCAGACTTACTGAAATTCAACGTGGAAAGTTAGAAGCTTACCTTGATGAAGGGAATTTATCAAAAGCTGAGATTGCCCGTAGATTGGGTGTTTGTCGTGCTACTATATATAACGAAATCAAGCGTGGAACTACTACACAAGTGAGGATAGTAAATAGTAAACGAATCTATACCACGAAGTACTTCGCTACAACGGGTCAAGCAATCACTGAACGAAATGTGGCTCGTTCTCGTAACCCTTTGAAGGTGAAGCGAGTATCGGCTTTTCTAGAATACGCAGATCAATTAATGAAGGAAAAGGAGTGGTCTCCAGACGCTGTTGTTGGTCGTACATTGCTTGATGGTAAGTTTCGTCGTGAAGAAATGGTTTGCGCAAAAACTCTTTATGCGTATATAGATCTTAGGTTGTTGAAAACTAGAAATTCTGACTTAGTTTCCAAGACATCGCGTAAAACAAAGACAGTACGTAGGGCTAGAAAAAATATAAAATGTTTAGGCGAAAGTATTGAAAAACGCCCACAGCACATTGAAACACGAGAGGAATTTGGTCATTTTGAAATCGATTCAGTGATCGGTAGAAAAGACAAAGAAGATGATGTTTTATTAACACTGATCGAACGGAAAACGCGTCGAGAATTTATTTTCAAAATGGACGGTAAGGATGCGGATTCCGTGAACTATGCGATTGAAACCATTCTAAAGAATTTTGGGGAGTTAGCACCTAAACTATTCAAATCCATTACAGCAGATAACGGGAGTGAGTTTTCAGAGCTTGCGGAAAAATGCCAAGAGTTGATGGGGATTTACTTCACACACCCCTACTCATCATGGGAGCGAGGAACAAATGAAAACCACAATAGAATGATTCGTAGATGGTTACCAAAAGGAACGTCCATAGAGAACTACAGTAGATCTTACATCCAATCTGTAGAAGATAAAATGAACCACTTGCCACGACGAATACATGGATTCAAAACACCGCATGAGATGTTTGAGGAAGAATTAAAGAGATTAAGAGAATCAGCGTAAGAAGACGTGAATCAACCAACTCTTACCCTAGGGTTAATGGGAGTTTATTGTCTATCGGTCTTTCCGCCAATTTAACAGGAACCTGGCTCCACTTCAAGGGGCAAGCCCTTTCCGTTACGCCAGAACCCTGTTTTAACCAATTGGCAGACCGACAGACAATAAACATGAAGGTGAAAAGGAACAGAAAATATACGGACATGAGATGTATTAAAAAAAGTGTCTAACTTGATATTGCAATTTACGTAAATTATTTGAATGAATATGAAACAGATATTAATTATTATAAAAGTGCGTATGATAAAAGTTGGTATATGATTGGATATTATAAAGGATATGGTGATTACTTGTTCATTGATTCAGAAAAAGTTGCTAATGGGGACTACGACTATCTAATATATGTTCAAGTTGGAGATATTCAAAGATTATCAATGAATTTTGAAACTTGGCTGGATCGTTTCATCGTCGCACAAGGAGCTAGATATTGGTTATGGTGATTAGTTTAATTTATTGTATTACCTGTCAACATGATGAAATTCTCTGAACACAAAAAGCGCAATAGTGTATGGTCGTCTCTACCATAGCTATTGCGCTTTTTTAAATATGTCTTATTAAAATATATGATTACTTTTTCAAACTTTATGATTGGACTTCTACTAATCTATTTCTTAGCGCATCCCTACATCTTTATAATTCTCAGGTTTTATATCTAAACAATCTGATTGGTTATCGTACGTTATAGATGGCCCTATATTACACTCACATAGTTTAAATCGAAACCTTGAAGCTTATAGATTGATCCCGCTTCATTTATAGTGGATTTTTCTTCTGCCCAGATGTATTTCCCATCTGATATGTTCAATGGAATTTTGAATTGCACTTATCCTTGGTTATTTAATAAATGCCGCCGTCTTTCTTATGTAAATAATCTAATGTTGAAACTACGCTATTTGTCCTCCACTCGTGTGCCATATACATCAATTGTTGATGGAATATATGCATACTTACGTGTCAATAAATCACTTACTGAATTATAACTACTAAAATCATTATCTATTTCCATTTTCATCTCTCGATTCTTGCCTACTCCATATACACGCACTAGCCATATTTCATCTTTATACTGAATGAATTTTTCTAATTCAGGATAAGAAATTGAATAGACCGCGCTTGTACTTGTTGATGTTGTACCCTTTACTTCAATTTTAATTGGTCTTGGAGGAAACTGTGGCTGTAAATAATCGAACGCTGTAATATCGTATCCTAGTCCGTCACCTTGTGTTTGCGCTACATGCTCTACCTGTTCTCCATATTTTTCACCGAATACTTCTATTACTTTCTTTTTCACATATTCAAATACTTTTTGCTCTGCAATATCACCGATTTTTTTACGCTTTTTCAAGTCTTTTTGTAGCTGTTGTTGACTAACTACTCGGCCACGTTTATTTGCACTACCCGCTACCTTATTACTAACTCTAGACTCTCCCTGCTCGTAACTAGAAGTCGCAAACATTTCCTCGTTAATTTCACCATCTTCTATTAGTTCTGGTTCTGGTTCTGGTTCTGGTTCTGGTTCTGGTTCTGGTTCTGGTTCTGGTTCTGGTTCTGGTTCTGGTTCTGGTTCTGGTTCTAAGCTACCTTCGTTAATAAAGCTGTCAAACAAGCTAGCCCAAGTTTCTGGGCAAGGAAATAAGTAAGCCAGATTTCCTTGTCCACTTTCTTTAAAGGCTGAATATTTTTCTGGACGATCAGATTGCATATCTTCCCAAACATCTTTTATCATTATTGGTTGTTCTAAAATTGTGTAATCTACATCTACCCTATATCCCTCATTTGACCATAGTTTTTTCACCTTAAGCTCTTGAGGTTGTTCTGCAATATAACAATCTGAAAGTGCTATGCCTACTGCACGAATTGCTTGATCGTAACAACTGTAAATTTTATTACCAGTCCTAATTGTAGCCATTCGTTCATATGCATGCTTTCGATTTCCGTTTTTATCCTTTTGTGGAGACCACATATATCCCCCGCTAATTTCCTCTTTATGTGACTTATTTTGCATTACAATAAAATTACCCATATATTCACCCTTAGTTTCAGAAAACGTTCCATTTCATTTTTAACATTATTTAAATATTGTAATTTCACTATAATTTATGATTATTATATTGTCAAAAAGTTCATTAATAGTAAATAATATCGTGTTTATAATTAGGCTCAATTAGTAATTTTCTTATACTCAATATATATAATTTTCACAAGATGATTACGTGCAGTTCGTTTTAGTTACGAGAGATTATAGACACTATTTTACGAAAAATTTAAAGCTCCTCTTTTTTTACCTTAGGTAGTCTTAAAGCTGACTTTTTTGAGAAAACGAACTTTTATGTCGTTTTGAAATACAGTTTGATTAAAAATAAGTTGCAAATATAGATGTTTTATTATAATATTTTATTATTGTGCAAAAAAATAATATATTTTTCTTCTTATCAAGAGAGATGGAGGGACTGGCCCTATGAGATCTCGGCAGCGGAACTTAGTAATTAAGTTACTGTGCCAAATCCAGCAAGCAATGGCTTGATAGATAAGAGGAGTGTTTTATAAATATAAGACCTCTTCTTGTTATTTCAAGAAGAGGTCTTTTTTTAGAAAAAAATGGACAAGGACGTATCCATTTTAATTTTTGGAGGTTGAACAATGAAGAAAGAGAATCCATGGGCACTGATCCCATTTGTTGTTTTTTTAATTTTATTTATTGGTTCAGGGGTTATTACAGGTGATTTTTATGCCTTTCCTGTCATTGTAGCCATTTCCATTTCGGGTGCTGTGGCTCTGGCGATGAATCGAAAAGAGTCGTTTTCGCGAAAGGTTGATATTTTTTGCAAAGGCGCAGGAAATTTAAATGTCATGATGATGGTTGTTATTTTTCTCTTGGCTGGAGCCTTTTCAGCAGTAGCAAAAGGCATGGGGGCAGTGGACTCCACTGTTAATTTTGCTTTATCGGTCATTCCGCCAAACCTACTTGTCGTAGGCTTGTTCATCATTGCCTGCTTTATCTCCCTATCAATGGGTACATCTGTGGGAACGATTGTTGCACTGGCGCCAATTGGAGTTGGAATAAGCGAGCATATCGAACTTTCCATGGCTTTAGTAATGGCAGCGATTGTTGGCGGTTCGATGTTTGGCGATAATTTATCCATTATTTCAGATACGACAATTACTGCCGTTCGTTCACAAGGCGCACAAATGAAGGATAAATTTAAGGTGAATTTTTGGATTGTGTTGCCGGCAGCTATTATAACGAGCATTATTTTAGGGGTTATCACAATGGGTGAAACGGCACAAGTAGAGCATTTAAGCTATAGTTGGGTAAAAATTGTTCCTTATGTTTTGGTTATTATTTTAGCGTTAGCAGGAATGAATGTTTTCCTTGTTCTGACATTGGGCATTGTTCTCGCCGGGGCTGTTGGTTTAGCGGATGGTAGCTATCATTTGATGAGCCTTATGCAAACGATTGGCGAAGGAATGTCAGGCATGTATGAAATGGCATTTCTTGCGATATTAATAGCTGGAATGGTAGAGGTTATTAAGTTTAACGGAGGAATTGACTTCCTACTTCACCTTGCAACACGAAGAATTAAATCGAAAAAGGGTGCTGAATTTGGGATTGCCGGCCTTGTGGGCTTAACAAATTTATCTACGGCCAATAATACGATTGCTATTTTAATTGCTGGCCCACTTGCAAAAAACATTGCTGACCAATATGGGATTGAGCCGAGAAAGTCCGCAAGTATTTTAGATATTTTCTCCTGTACTATCCAAGGTCTTCTGCCATATGGAGCCCAATTCCTTGCAGCTGCAAGCGTAGCCGGAATATCGCCAGTGAGCATCCTTCAATACTCTTACTATCCGATTTTGATAGGAATTTGCGGGATTATCGCTATCCTTATTGGATACCCGAAACAGAAGAAAGCTTGAATTTCATCACTTTAAAGTGACGGGTGTAGCTTTAAAAAATATTGATTTTACATTGAAATAATCCAATCGTTTTGACAAAAGATTCATCAAAACGATTGGATTTTTTTATGGGGTTATAGGTAGAGTATAGATGACCATTCCTATTGAGCTTTTTAAATACGTACACGTTTAACTTTTCTAAAGTCACAAAAATGTGTGGTGTGGTTATTCTCTATTCTTCAAATAAATCCATTGACATGGTTTTCAAAAATTCTCTCACTTCTCGAATGCAAGGAAGTTCACTCTCTATAAGCTCCACCCCGACAATTTTTGCTAGTGGTTGAAGTATCGGTCTTAACTCTTTAGAGACAAATATTTTACTTGGTCTTACCTCTAAGCCTTGTAAAAATGTCCATAACACGCCTTGCGCAATTGGTGCCGTTTTAGGCATAGAGAGCATCTCATATTCAATAACCAAATTGCTTCCTCGTTCAACAAGCATACTAGAAATCGGATAAACAGTGCGGCTCGTTAGTTCCGATTCTACGCCAAAAGGCATGTAAAATAAATCATATTCTAATTGTAACGCGCTTTTAGGCTTTTTCTTATATTTTGCTTTTTCAAACATCGAAATTTCCTCGTAACACTCATACGTTAGCTCCGGTATATTAATTTGCAAAATATAGATTTCTTGTAACTCACCATCCATTTGTACTTTAAACGTTGGATATTGATGTGCAGTTAGCTGTGGATATTCCCAGCCATCCTACCGAGCTTCTGTAATATTAATCATTCTACTTACAACATCAATTAATAGCTCTACCTCTAAATAATTTGGTCTTTCAGGATGCGTTCCCTCCAGATAGCTACGGAATTGAATCCAGTTCTTCTTCCCTTTATCCATTTCTCACCAATTGTCACACACCTCAATGCTTGCCTTGTTAGAAAACAAGGATAATTCTCTTATTTTTATCAATTTTTGTTCAATTAATAACAAAAGTTGAATTTGAAATTTTCATTTCCAATTCACATTGAACGTACCTACTGGTGGCATAAGGTTTTCTAAAGGACTTTATGAGGACTTTATGAGTACTTTAATACCACTTTTTAAATGCAGAAGTCTAGTTTTTACTAAGCTTTTTTCTTTCATATAAGTATTATCTGTGATATCAAACGCCAAAATCGAGATCGTTTTTCTGAATTTTATCAATTTTCGTTCGATTTATGACGAAAGTTGATTTTTAAAATTTCACTCCTAATGGTATCTTATTAACATACCCGGGGAAAAAGTAAAGGCGAATGATTATAAGTATGTGAAGCGAGTGATATACCTAAAAATAAAAGAGGCAATATCCATGAAAAAGATAATTTTATCTCTATCTTTCACTTTTATGTTTGCAATACTTTCCGCCCAAGGTGCAAATGCTTCAGAGGATTTTGAAACAAAAGTCAATGAACTAAGTGACAAATATGATTTTGAATTAGTAGACTTAGAGAATTCTTATATGGATAATAATAGTTTTCTAGAATTTAATGATTTAGAGGAATTTGAAGAATTCTTAATACAAGCAAAAGAAAATGATTCTATCTCAACTAGCGAAGAAATTAAAATCGAAGGAAATATCAGAATTTCCTTATTTGCAACAGAATATAAAGATAGTCATCAAGTCTCTTGGTGGGGACCAATGAATGGCCCAGTAATGGGTGTGCTAAATATGAGAAATATGTCATTTGATTACACTTATAAATTTGTCAATAATAATCCTCAATTTGTAAATGTAACTAATATCAATTCATGGCAAACTGGCTATCATGATGTAAAATGGACGCATAGAGATGGTACTAGTTCATTCAGTAAAAAATATTCTACTAAAGATACAGCTAATGTAGTAGCAAAAGGCCTGTATACACTTGGTGTTGTCATCGGAAGCAATCCTATTGGATTTTCTTGGAATGGTGAGTGGAATAGAAGTTTAACTTTAATAAAATAAGGAATGCACAGACAATCGATAGAATAGTATGACCTGCCCTGGAAATGTACATCTATATCACAAACATTTCTGGGGTGTTTTTATAGTCAATTATTTAATGAGATAGTTATCATTAGCCTTAGATAAAATTTATTATAGTTGAAAAGGATTTATTGTAAGAATTAATTAGAATACAAAAAAGCAAAGGCAAAACTAAAAAAATTGCGACCAAACTCAAATTTATAGGCAGTTTAAGCATTTATCAGCTATAAATATACTATATTTTTACTTCTAGTGATAATAAGGAGGTAAATGTGTGGAGAAAAAAAAATTGCTATTATTAGTTTAGTGATTGCATTTTTTTTAGGGATTCCGTTTAAATGGATTCAAAATAAAGGAACAGTAGATGTATCAATTTTTCAAATGATAAATTTAGGGATTAATAATTTATTTTTTGATTTTACTCTATTGTTCTTAAATACTTTAATAATTTATTTAGTTTTATCTAACTTACTAAAAATCAGGAAATAAATATTAAACTAGGTTGTTAAGGTTGGATGTATTTTGTGACGAGAGACGAAAAAAGATACACCTAAATGGATGATTATAGGGGCATTTGTTATCGCTGCTCTAATGGATATATCGAATATAATTTATTCGTTTATAATTGTTTAAAAAAAGGCGGCCATGATTTCAGAGGGCACTGAAAAAGTCCATATCATCTCACATTGCGAGGTATTCAACGATTAAATCGTCGAAGACTTCGCTTTTTTCATTTGGCATTGTGACTCTACTGTTGTTTTCCGAAGCATTCCGCTCGCTTTCCTTTATAATAAAAGAATTAATGTACAGGTGGTGTCCCCGATGATTTCAAATCAAGAAACCCTTCATTTAAGTCCATACATGTCGATCTACGATATTGTTGTGCCAAAAGATAATATGCTTCGCCAAATCAATGAACTTGTTGATCAATTAGCGAATGAAATATTAGATAGCTTACCGTATGCTTATAAAATGCTATTTTTTATCGCAATTATTGTCGAAATAATGTCGAAGATTGCAAAAAAATAAATACAGTATTATAAATGTCACTACTCATGATGATCTTATCTGTGTATAGTTACATAAGTTATAAAATGAATAATATTCTACATAGATGAAGGGGATTACTTTTAAATGGGAATGAAAATTGCATGGGTTACAGATACAGCAGCATTGTTAGATGAAAAGTTCATACAGGACAATCAAATTCACGTATTACCACTTAATATAGTGTTCGAAGAAGAGGCTTTACGCGAAACTGTTGATATGACACATGATCAGTTTTACGAAAAACTACGAAATGCTAAAAAAAATCCAAAGACATCACAACCTGCTATTGGTGAAGTTGTAGACTTATATAAATCATTAAAAGAACAAGGGTATACATGTGCAATTGCAATTCATACCTCTCAACATCTTTCGGGCACTTATCAAAGCGCTTTCACAGCAGCTGATCAAGCTGAATTTGAAGTATATCCAGTGGATTCAAAAATCGGGTCATTTCCCATGATGAAAATGATTGAAATCGGTCAGCAGTTAGAGCGTGAAGGTTTTGAACCTGGCTATATTGTTGAAAGAATCAATGAGATGACAGATAACAGTGAGCTTTCATTTATTCCGGCTAGCTTATCACAATTACATAAAAGTGGTCGAGTTTCAGGGACTCAAGCATTTTTAAGTAACTTGTTGAATATTAAAGTTGTCATATCATTTGAAGATGGGAAGCCCGTTATGAAAGAAAAAGTACGCGCTACGACTAGAGCTAAAACATATGTACAAAATGTTTTAAATACAGATCTAGAAAAAAGTATTATCCCTGAAGTTGCAATTATTCACTGTAATGATGAAGAAGGCGCAACCGCTTGGAAAAAAGCTTTAGAGAACGAATATCCGCACATAAACTTCTCCGTATTACCACTAAGTGCTTGTGTAGCGGTTCATGCAGGTGAAGGAACGCTTGGTTTAAGTTGGGTACGTCTACCAGAGCTTGCACCACTTAAGCAAAAGATAGCTGATTTAGTTACTATATAAACATAATTGTAATCTAAATTATTGTAGGTACATGAAGTTGCGAAATTCCTATAAACTAACTATTATACAGTCAGAGAGCATTTTAGCTTAAGTAAACTGGCGGATGTAACGTTATTTTTTGAATGATAGCAGTATTTTCATTCAGGTATGGGGACTGGCTGTTTAATTTTGTTTGAATACGGATATTGTTATTATAGGTAATGTAGTCTTCGACGATTTGAATCATATTCGCATTTGTCGTGCGGTAGATTCCGTCGAGATAGAACGTTTCAATTGGGGAATTATCAGTGGGTGTGCCTTTGCGGGACATGCTTATGGTAATTCCTTTTTCTTTGACTGATTTTTGATACGCATATGATGTGCACACAGAACCTTGATCGCTATGCAAGATACAGCCTTGCGGTAAATCAGGTAATTGATATAAAGTATCCAAAACGAATAACGTATCTTGTGTAGAATCAATTGTTTGCGCTACAATTTTTCCGATATAGACATCTAGAATACTTGAAAGATACATTCCTCCATTAACGACCCTAGCTTGCCATCCTCCGTATTCATGTCCTTAAACTTGCGACTATCAAACAGAGTTTCATTCTCCAGCACCAATGTCTGCACCAACAGCACGCGTAATATCCTTCCACTCACGAATAATTTCATCATAATTACGCCCTAACTGATCCAACGCATCAATATAAATAAAATCCCCATTACGAATCACACTTTCTCATTGCCTGATATTGCGGACAATTAACACGTGCTTTCAATAACCTTATTTAGCTTCTCTCCTTTATAGCTATAAACTTCTGCTCCGCTTCTTCATAAACCTCCCTCATCTTTCTTCTTTCCTCAATAATCCGTTCACGTTCAACTAACAATTCATTACGCTGCTCATTGAAATAAATTACTGCACATTCTTTTGAACAAAAGCGACGACCAATAGCGTTTGGATCTTTCCGTGTAATTAATGCAATAAAGTATTCTTCTGCTATATTACTTCCTACTTTTTCGCCGCAATGACATTTAAAGCTCCATGCCCTTTTCGTATCTTTACGGAAATACTTTTTCTTATATCTTGCTTCCAACTCTTCTAGCTTCAACTCTATATCTGTTAAATCCGTCATTAAACTATAATCTAAACCCATCATTAAACTATAATTCAAGTTCATTTTAACACGCTCCCTATATCATTTTCTGCCTGACTATATACTAACTGCTCTCTTCTATAATATCAATAGTGAATATTTAATTAAATTAAAAACATATCTATAGTATATGGATAAAATATCATTTCTCATCAATCCTAAATGGTGAGGTGATTACATGACGGATATAGTTAAAGTAGTTGGCGAAAAAATCCGCTATTTACGTAAAGAACGTGGACTAAGCCAAGAAGAACTAGCATATCGTGCTTCCTTGCATAACACATATATTGGGCAACTCGAACGTGGAGAAAAGAACGCTACAATCGAGAGCCTTACAAAAATATGCACAGCTTTAGAAATTACATTAGAAGAGCTATTTGATGATAACGAAAGCCATCCAAAAGTGCTTAGCTTTGAATTAGAGGAAATGATACGTCTGTTAGAAGGTCGTTCTAAGAAAGATCAAAGAGCCGCTTTAAAGTTTATTGAGTCTTTAATTGCTTGGAAAGATAATGAGTAGCTGTTGCGTAATAATCTTTAAGTGGGCAATTTATTGCGTATTGGTGCATCTACAACTTCTTTTAAAAATGCACCACACCTCTGCAGCGAATGCCATCTGTTTACGTTTGGCTGAAACGGCAAAAGCAAACGGCATCGATTTCTATAAATACCTAGTGACGTTAATGACAGAATTGCCAAATTTACCGATTCAACAGCAGCCAGAGATTTTAAAGAATTACATGCCTTGGTCGAAAAAAATCCAAGCTACATGTGCAAAATAGCCATCTATCCGAAAAAAAATCAGGATAGATGGCCATTCGTCGTGTGTACCGAAAAGGTGCACTTTTTTATATTTCGGGCTTACTGTTCTATCAGTATTTCATTTTAATATTTTATTTTTGACTCCAAAAATGAATACCATTGAATGCCACAGTACAAATCGCCTAAAAACACAAAAAAACCGAAACCCTTATATATCAAGAGTTCGGCCTTTTTTTGAAATCTGTTGATTCCTATGTATGGAGACGCGGGGCTTCTGGGAGCACAACTGCTATTTGCTATAATAGCAGTATTTATAGGAGTTTTTCGCCTGTTGTGAAAAACATTAACTACGGATTTAACTACGACTATACTTTCAAATTAGAATAAAGACTCCCAATTAGGCTGAAAACCCATAACTAATTTAATATCATCAAAAGTAATTGTAGAAAATTTCCCTTCAAACTTTAAAAATAATTCCTTTATGCTTCTTAATAATTCATTGAAATTTTTTTTAGTTAAAACTAACTTCAGCTGAGCAACAACTGTAAATAAATTCCCCACGAGTAAACTAGTAGGAATGTTCAGTAAATTGGAAATATGATTACTCCTTGCCCGTCTGTTTAATTTAAAACAATATAACCTTTCTTCGTGTGCACAAACATTTCTAAACATATTAACAGTCTTTAAAACATCCATTAACGTTTCTTTTGGAATGTGAGCAGAAAGATTGTAGTTCCTTCTATAACTAGTAGAATAATCTTTGGCAATTAAATCTTTTAGACCATCATCAATGCACTCATAAAAATTATTGATGTTTCCTATTGTTAATTGGTTTGAAAGTACCCATAATGGTACTTCTTGATGATTATCAAGATAATGCTTTATAGGACTATCTTTACGCTTAGCATGCTTTGAAATAGTACTTGTGATAATTGATATTAATTCAACAATTTGCTTGAGTTGATCTGGGTTATTTGTAAAACTTCTTATATCAAGATATGCATTAGCACTCGAGAACTTTTCAGGAAACCTATATGAAATTTTAGACTTTATATCTTTTTCAAAAATCAATAAATATTTCAATAAAGTATTTCTTAATTCTCGATCAAACACATAAAGTGCATGTACTTCTTCAAATTTAGTATTTTGTATGTATAACTCAGGATTAACGGGGATGCCAATTCCATTTTTAACCAAAAATAGATCCTTGTAACCATTAATAACATTATAATAACCTTCACTTTCGAGAATCCGTTTAGCTTTTGAACCATCAGAAATTACCATGTTTCTTGATCTAAGTAAAGTTAATTGTTGATTATGTGTTTTAAATGGCTTCATTACAATATCACCCTTTATAAAAAAAGTAGCCCGGTCCTCGGAAGGAACACGGGCTTGATCGTTACGATCATTATATTATATGCTGGTGCTTATCGTCAAATACTAAAATCCATAAATTTAATGATTTATCGATTAACTCCCCCATAAACCTCATGCATCATATCTTCCATAATATAAGACAAAAACGTAGTTTGAATTAGAAGGTCTAAGAGCCAAATTATCGTAAAAATATGTAGGGATAAGAAAAGGGATATTGCACAAGAGTTCAACTCCCGTTCAATATCCCTAGTCTGTTAAATCGTTGATATGACTGCATTTACAGCCACTTTATGTATGGGAGACGGCGGGAGTCGAACCGCTATCTATTAGAAAGCTTATAATACCAGCAATTATAAGGGTTTTTGTATAATCTAAAAATTTTTGACCATGGTTTTGACTATGGAATGAATTATTTCTTACGGAGACGAGACTTTTATTAAACATTCACCAATGCATTTACTAATCCTGATGCGGAATTTAGAACAAGGTGTTAAACATTGTCGTCAAATATATCAAACTTGAAAATAAAACAAAAACTGCCTTTAATTCTATATTCCGTATGTATATTCAACATTACAATAGTTTGCTACTTTTTTAAACATCACCCCAGATTATTTCAATTTTTAAAGCTCATTATCTTTCGTTTAATATGGCGCATACTTTTTGAGTCTTCGTTTCCCCGTATTCTGTGTAAAATATTAATCTTATTGTCTATTGTTTTGCGTACTCTGTGACAGATTTTAAGTTTGTTGTCTCTCTTTTTCCGTACTCTGTGACAGATTTTAAGTTTGTTATCTCTCTTTTGCGTACTCTGTGACAGATTTTAAGGTTTGTTATCTCTCTTTTTGAGTATTCTGTGACAGATTTTAAGTTTGTTGTCTGTCTTTTTTCCGTACTCCTTGATACATTTTAAGCTTTTTGTCTGCTTTTCCCGTACTCAGTGACAAATTTATACTTGTTTTTGAAAGTCTAAAAAATTTGTACCCTTCAAAAAACTTTTTTTATGGCATTTAATAGCATTGCTTTTTTTTTATAAAATAAAAAGCATTAACAACAATAGACTGAGATTTAAATTCTTTTGACAACCTTCTAATTCTTTTTGTACTATCTAAATCAATTAAGTCCTACATTATCACTTTTTATTTTACGTGTTTCGTACCATTCAAACAAATTTTCCTCAATGATAGAATCTGCATACCATTCAACCCTATTCCAAAGTGATTGATAATAATCATAAGCACGATTTATAACATTAATTTCAATTTTTTCGCAAAATCGTTCAAGTGAATTTTCTGACCTTTCGTATTCCTCAACCTCGTCATCTGTTAATAAATCTTTTGGTGATAGTGACTCCAATTTAACTTTAAATAGTATCAGGTATGGTGTATCACTGTTCATAGTAAATTCATCATGTCCCTCTAATTCTCCTGTTCGTAAATTTAATGTTGCATATGAACTCTCCAACCAAGGATTTATGAATCGTTTCCAGGCTGTATTAAACAGTTCATTATACGTAA
The DNA here is from genome assembly GCF_030348505.1 of Lysinibacillus sp. G4S2. Taxonomy (NCBI): domain Bacteria; kingdom Bacillati; phylum Bacillota; class Bacilli; order Caryophanales; family Bacillaceae; genus Lysinibacillus; species Lysinibacillus sp. G4S2. Next base: position 4,479,619 of record NZ_JAUCFJ010000002.1, read on the forward strand.
TTGTATCTCTAATTTCGTTTACTACTTCCATACTTAAGATTTCTCCTTGACAGCTTGAAAATATAATTGAACCTGTTGATAACACAATATATTATCCTCCTTCGCGAATATAAATAATTTTAGGTTTTCTTGTACTTTCCATTAAAAACGGCTACAACCACAAGGGGGAGGACAGGTAATTGAGGGGCTTTAGTTCATCTTTAAAGTACATTGTTTATCTATTATATCTCTTAAAAGTTTTTCCTATATTTAATAGAAGAAAGTCACTCTTTTACCCGAATCTCCTTCTTGTAGGGAAAATCATCCTCTTCTTCATCATGGGCATTTATAAATAAGGAAGGGTTTATTTCAGCACATGAAAAGTCTTCATCCTCAGCTCTGAAATCAAGATTAATTTCCTCGACTCTGTATTTAACGATTTCACCTTTTCGAATTTCAATCTCCTGGGTAAATCCCCCCATATATCTCAACCCCACACACGTCAATATCAATACCATATTATTTTGACATTAATATATATGGTTCTGGCTTTATAGATAGTTTCTTTGCTTTCTTTTTTTGTATATGGCTAATCAAATTGTCAAAACCGTTATCTTTTGTTAATAGTCTTGTTGGTGCTTTCTGTTGACTATATACTAAATTATAAGTTGACATCTTATAATTTTGGTTGCCTCCCACGCAACAATAAAAAAAGGAGAATAACTTTAATGATTAGCATCTTAATGCAGATAAAACTGAATCGATTCTTAGAAAATCACAATTCAAAAGAAATTATCAAGGATACAAAAAATCAAATACTGGAAGAAGAAGAATATGGGGATATAGAGAGTTTAGGGGTATTCGGTCATAGCTTAAGTAATTTTCAATTAAGTAAACTGGATAGCCGCTTATCAAATTCTAAAAAATCTCTAACAGTTGGTCAGTATTTAAGAAAACTAACATCAGAGAGAGGGATTCATTCGTTTAGTGAAAACAGGTTTGGAGAAGCTCAAATTACTAAAACATATTGGAGTAGAATATTAAATGATAAATATAAGACCCATGATAAAGACAAACTAATAAGGATTGCTATTTTTCTTAAACTTAGTCTAAAAGAAACCATGAAACTGCTATACAAGGCTGGATTTACGCTTAGTGTGGAAAACAAGAAAGATGAAATTATTGCGTTTTGTTTAGAAGAAGGCATTTATAATTTATACGATATTGAAGAATTATTAGCAGAGAATAACTTACCAACATTATTTTCAAAGGTACGTTCAATAGAAAAATAATGCACCCCTATTAATAGGTTATGCCATAATAAGGGAAGGGTTACAACCACAAGGAGGGGGATTGGGGGTACGGGTAATCGAGTGGATTTTTTTAAAACTTTTATTATTTTTTCATCCATTAAATATATTTTGAAAAGATTTTTTTAATATAATTAAGTCTCTCTTTTACCTGCGACCTCCTTTGTAATTGTGTAACACAGGGATTCAATTATTTATTTTTTACGAGTTCGGATTCCTTTGAAAATAACTCTTTTGTTAGAGTCCTCTGTTTTAATAACATTTCGACCATATTCTATTTCAAGTGATTTATTAAACTTTGTCTGAGATATAGGTTGCATATTATTTTCAATACACGTTCTTTTATAACGCTGATAGAGATTAATACTATATTCAGATGCCTCAACTAATAGCTCGCAATACTCCTCTACGAACCAAATCACATTATTACTTTGCTTACGATATTCATTCAAGAGATTTTGTGTTGTATCGCTTTTAGTAAACTGGTAATTGTTATCCATTAAACGTATTAATCCTTCTAAAGCCCATTGGACAATTCCATCAATTTCATTCTGCAATTTGCTTAGTAAGGCTGTGTCAATTTTCGATTCTTCAACTTGCTTTAGAAATGGGAGGATGATTAGCCGTCTAAAAAATCCATCTGTTCTATCCACGTAATTGGCTGGAAGTTCATTACAGGAAAATAGTAATCTTGCTTTATTGCTGAAAGAAAATGGTGATTGGAATTTTTCTTCCGCCACAATTGTATCTCCGCTAACTAAGGTCTTAAAGATACCTGTATCTTGAAGTGCTTTATTCGGTAAATCTGCATATATATTTGCAAGTTTTCCAAACAGTAGTCCCGTTTTAAATTTTTGAGATAAATCTTGTAAGGGAACATTGCTAATATGTTTTTTCCCGATTATGAATTCAATTAGTTTTAAAAAGGTTGATTTTCCTGTTCTACCAGGACCATATAGAATATAAGCTTTTTCAGCGACCGTCTCTGGAACTAAAAGATATCCCAGTAATTCTTGTGCAATGAGTACATCCATTTGCGTAAGTGATTGATTAATAAATTGAAGAAAGTTTGGACATTGGGCAAATCTATTATAGTCCGCATTAATTTGTATTGCAGTCTTTATTTCAGGAGAATGTGGTTCAAGACTTTGGCTACGAATATTATAGATTCCATTTTTGAAATTAATTTTATTGATTAGTATTGGAGAATCAAAGATATCTCCCTCAAACACTACCCTATTTTTTAATTGTTCCAACGTATCTTGAATATGATGGGCCTTACTATGCTCTACTAACAAATGTTCCTGAATCACCTTTTTCATTTTTTGTAAGGTTAATTCACAATAGACCCCTTTATCATACTGAAAGAAGCGTTCACTTGTATAAATAAGATTCTCCGTTTCTGCAAGATGTTTAGCCAAAATGCCAGGCATAAAGCTTAGTGAATTCGTTCCCTTTATATACCACTTCGGAATCTCCTTCTCTGCAGATTTCATTTCACTTATTATCTTCACTTTATTTTCATTTTGTTTAGTATTATTAGTATGTGTATAGGTTATTTGTGTGCTGTTAATAGCTTCTTCGATGACGGCATCTCCGTATGTTCTGCCGTCTGCATAGTGAATTGTATCCCATTTTTTACGGAAAAGCCCCGATTGTCGAAAGATTTCATTCATTTTATTGTGGTTTTTTTTGGTATAAAACGCTAATGCGTTACAGAATGCTAAATCAGCTTCACTTTGGGATTGATAGTGTTGTTGCCATGTTCCTTCAAAAAGATTTTTCAGCCTATCTCCATTCTTCTTAGAAAACATCACCTCTAATAATTCGTTGGTTGTATGTTGAAAACTTTCTTTTTCTGTTACTAATAATGCCATCTCTTGTTGCTTCTCCTCCTTCTCCAAAAATTTGTTACAAATATATTCAATTTCATTTGAACACCAGTTAATCTCCCCATATTCTTCTATCACGTTGCCTGTTACCGTAAAATATCGTTTATCACTATATACTTCTAAGCCATATACACTATTTTTAGAGCGTTGGTTTGTCTTTTCTCCTTTTACAATAAGATGGATGCCTCTTCCACTTGGAGAATATTCAGCATAAGCCTTCTTTTTAAAACAATTTAATATCTCCATAGATACTTGATTGAATTTCCCATTTACATCAACACATCCATCAATATCAATTCCAACAAAATCATCATTATCTGTAAAAACGAATCCAATGCCAGTTACTTTATTTCCTCCTGCATATACCCTGGCTTCCTCAAAGGTAAGCCAGTTTCCTTTATTGTTTGCATCTATTGGATTCCCACTAATAGGATGGACTGGCACTTTAGTTATCTTTTCTCCTCTTGGGATTGCTTTATAGCAAATCCATTGCTTCGTATTCTTTAATTCTTCAGGGATGTTTTTATACATTCAAGTCCTCCTCGTTTTTTAGTAATAATTCTTCATAACACAGATTAGTTTATTAATCATCACCACTTCTAAGTTATTAAAAATCATCCTCACAAGACCCATTCTAAATGATAGATTTCCCTTTAAGAAGTCCATTTCTGCTTGACTATGTTCGAGCTTTCATAGCTATTTATGAAAATTTAAGAAAAGGCAAAACAAGCTAAAGCATGTTTTTATGAAAATTTCTTATTTCTCATAGCTAATTTGTATAAGATACATAGAAAGTAAAATTTGAAAGGAGTAGATTTAATTGAAAGAACATGCTTTTGTTGCAATAGATAGTGGTAAATACGCTACCAAAGCGATAATGGAATACAAGGAGAAAACATATATATTAATTTTCCGCACAAAAATGCAGGAGGTATCAGATATCGGGATTGATATACAATCGAATTCATTTAAAGTTGAGTTGGATGGTAAACAGTATCTATTAGGAGACATGGTTTCAGAAAACAAAAGTGACTTCAATCTCAGTAAAGAAACTTTAATCCACAAACTTGCGATTTATACAGCCATTGTAGAGTTAATGAAAAAGGCAAACGCTTATTTCCACAATGTTTATCTACATGTTGCTGTAAATGTTCCAATTACTGTATATAAAAATAAGACATCAAAAGATTCCTTTAAAGAATACATTGAAAATAAAAATAAAACCATTTACCTCCGTATAAATGATAATGCCCATGTATTCAACTTAAATGATTTGACAATTTGTTTTGAGGGGATGGGATTAGTTTTCGCAAACACAGAGGAGTATTCTAAGTACACCACTGCAGTCTTTGACATTGGAGGGCTTAATACTACTTACTGTATTTTCAACGGTATTCAGCCTAATTTTAATAGTATGACTGTTTCCCATCTGGGTATTAATACATTAAAAGCCAGGTTAGAACAGGAGCTTGTTCAACGATATAATAAAAACGTTTCTGCAAATGATTTAGAGCAAATCATAAAAAAAGGATACTTTAGTCATATGGGGAAAATTGACGAGGAAAGTAGAGAAATTATTCAAAAAATCAAGGCAGTCCATCTGGAGCAAATCTTGAGTTATGCCAAGCAACATGACTATACATTTAATCAAGATAAGATTATTTTTAGTGGTGGTGGTGCTCTATTATTACAACAAGAAATTCAAAATAGCTTTCCAAATGCAACAACTGTTATAAATCCTCAGTTCGCTAATGTGAAGAGTTTTTTAGAAATTATAAAGGTAAAATACTCTTCATGATTGAGCGTAACAAAATCACTATCAGCTTTCTCCCAAGTGATAGTGATATATGGAATTTTTTACAGAATAAAAAAGAAACCTGCAATATCAGTGAATATATACGCAATCTAATTCGGCAAGATAAGAATAACTGCCCTTCTTTCATAGACGAAGAGAAAATTGCAGGGAAAATTCTACAAGCATTGCAAAATAGTCAGTTTATAATACCTAAAAATGAACAAAAAGCTAAAGAGAACTTCCCATTAAGTGATGAAGCAAAGAATACCATTTTTAATCTTTTCTAAGATAAATATGTTGCTAACCAAGAAAAGACAATACGACAATACCTAAATAGTATTTTGATGTATAAAATTTCAAAGAAAAGAGGCATCCCAAAATTGAATATACACCTTTGGGAAGCCCTCTACATATTACCTTATTTAATCTGCACATGGAGAAATCAATATTTGCAATCCCTTATCCTCATAATTCCACATTTTCACCCACGTATATGTATCTGAGGGCAAAATAAATAATCTTTCTTCTTGTGGCTTAATTGGGCTCTTGTCTTAAGCTATACAGCCGTGAATAAACGTACCAGGGTGAATAGAAATTTCTCTATTCGTATCATTAAAATACTTAAATTTTAGCTATACCCCCATTTTTTTATACGATATTTTAAACTGTAATATATAAAATTATTGCCATTAAAAAGCACACGCCAAACACAACATATAGTTGTGTATAATTTCATCTAACACTATATATTAATACCAAGAATCTCAACTGCTATAATTTTTGTGGGGGGATTACTTTCAGTCCCAATAGACATTTATGACCCAGCCCTTCCCACATAACCCATAACCCTATTTTTCATATTTTAGAATAATATTGAAATACGAATCTTTTTGATGTAATATTTCTATATTCCATACGGTTCACCTCCTTTCTTTGTATAATTGCAGAGAAAGGAGGGATATGAACTCCCCCACCCTAAAACTCACAAGTTACATACCTATAATAGATACCTCTATTCCCTTCTGCTTCTTTACCCCTTTACGACTAACCTACACCCACATCTATTCAATCAACGCTTTCAAATATCCCCTTATTGCCTATACGCTAAAATTAATACACAAGAAACTGCTCCATTTCTTCTGGAGACAAATCTTCTGGTGACACCTTTTTTCCTGTTTTTCTTTCTTTTTCTTCACAGTATTCACACAGCAATCTGAATTTAACTCTCTTAGCACCAGGAGGCAATGGTATGATGAATGGTTCGAGTCCATCCTCAAACATTTCTAATATATCCCAATATATGTCGTCGAATGGGTTCATCTCCATTATTATTTTTTTCTTTTCCTCTCTTGACATTCCTTCATCCTTTTTCATACAAATACCACACCTTCAATAAGTTATTTCCTCAAAAATCGAATGCTGAAGATTTAGTGTCTTTCTAAAAATACACACAGTGACTCGCCATCATTCTTCTCCTATTACTAATCTAATTACTAAAAGCCTATACTTATACTTTCTGTTTCAAACTACTCTATATCCATGTCTTTATAGGTTTTACCAGCATCTAAAAATCTTTCAACTTCTTCTAAGTTCTTATCATACGTAATTTTCAATTCAATTAATTCATCGCTATTTTTCACCTAATACCCCACACATTAATAAAAAAAATAAGATACCGACATACAAGAGAACTAATGCACCACGAAGTTTAACTTGCCTTCTTTGATGTGCCTCTATAATGGCTATTACTCGCTCATTATCATTTGAGACACTATACCTCATAATCGGCACACTCATCTTCATTCTATTAGAATTATGTTTCTTATTTCTGTTAATTTGCGCCACAATATCCCTCTTTTCACTTAGTTATTGAATATTTAAATTACCTTTGTTCAAATTCCTTTGTTTCTTTGTTCCCTTTTTATAAATGACAAGAATAGATAGTAAAGCCATAATAAAAATGAAAATCATGGTACAAATACTTACAATAGCAAAAGCTAACATTTTCTCACCTCCCTTCAATTAAAAACCCAATAACAATCTCTTTATCTTTCAAGGAGAATATTGAATAGTTCCTCTTGCATAGCTAAAAACTCTTCTTCATTCACTGCTTCATCAAATCCGTAATCCCTAAGTTGTATAGGATTTATTTGTTGTATCCACTCACAAATTGAATATTCTTCATCCAACCCATCAAAAATCATAGTTTCTGTGAAAGTAACAACATTGTTCTCCATCCCCTAAACCTCCTAATCAATATCCATATTTACCGATAGTTACCTATAATTTTGACTATAGACAAAAATAAAAAGACGTTGAATATAGTCACCACTATACTTCAACGTCTTACGTAAATTTAGTATGTTTAATTTTCACATCTGCCAAGCTAAAAGAAATACAATATTCTATACATTCCCGTTTCAAATGGAACACCTCCCATTAACATGAATGCATTAAGTATATCATCTTAATTAATATTAGGTGATATTTTTTTATCTTAAAAAAAGTCAACATCCTTGCTTTTTTGATATAGTACAGCAGGCTCAAAATCTACTCCATTTGGCCAACAAACTGTCCCAGCAATATCATCCAAGGTAACTTGTAAAAATAACTCCAAATTGTCCCTTACCTCAGCCAATAAACCACTATCATCTTTTAAAAATTTTCGAATATCCACTATACGATATTCTTGCTTATCAAACACCAATAGCAATTTAAAATTTCGTGTTGGGATGACAAAAGTAATTCTCATACTCTGCACCTGCCCTTCCATATTTTAATCTCAAAACAATAACACACATTAGTACATTGTCCCAATACTAATTGAGTAGATTACTCAAGTTATATTTAAATCTTGTCCGTTTAAGCTCCTGTGGAATGGCAATTCCATTTTCTTTTACCCAATCCAATGAAAAACTCTTACGTTCCCTTCCATTATAAAAATGATATACAGATACAGCCTCTATATAATACGTCTCATTCACATCCCTAAAGTTGAATACAAATCCAGCCTTTACACCATCTATGTTGCTGAATCGGTACAATGATTCGATTTGATAGGATTGGATGGCTCCAAATGGAATGGATTTTCCTTTGTGACTCTTCAATTCTAAAGGTAGATGTTTGGCTTTTTATATAAGATAAAATCACAGGGATTTTTCACGTTTGCAAAGCCTAAATTGTCATCTTTTAATCTATAGACAAATAGGTACTCTTTCTCTAAAACAGAGGCATAGAAGTCCTTCTCGAACTGTTTCCCAGGGTTTGAACTCTTTCCTTCTTTTCTTTTACTCTCACTTGCGGTAATGGTCATGCCTTTCCTCCTCTCTTTTTCATTTTCTATTATGATAGAGGATAAACATAGATTTTATAACGATTGTTCAGTTTTACTATTACTATTAAATTTCAGCCTATATCGAAAAAAGTATGAACTTTTTCATACCTTTTTCGTAATTCCTCTGAAATGTTATGGTCTTAATACGATAAATTAAGAACTGTTATGAAATTATTTCGTACTTCTCTCGCAAATGTTCAGATATAGTGACGTAACAAACGCTATTGAACCCACATAATTAAAGGAGAATCTCTAAAACTACATGTTACAATATGTATACTAATATGATTCATTTGGAGGTAATGAAATGAACAATTTACTTGAAATAATAGATATTAAATCAAACAATGGATTATATCGCATATATCTATTTTCTGATAAGAATCCATTGCCCAGACTGAAAATCTATAAAATAATCGATGAAATTGAAACTCCTGTGAAAAGTATGTATGAGGAACTAAAAAAATGGAATGATGAATTTTCTTATAAGATTGATTATGAGCCTATAGGCAGAACAAAATTAAACACGAGGGAATTCGGTAAAGAATTCCTTAAACGATATAAAAACAAGAAGAAGGCACTGAATTAATACCCATGCCTTCATATTGACTACTACAAACTCTCTATCATGTCGAGCATGTTTCCGATACTAATCTTGTTGAAGCAACTGAAACAATTCGTCCTTAGATTCTTGTGGCAATATTTTAACGAAGTCCTGTAATCCCAGATTGTACAAACACAAGGAAAGCATTTTCGCCCTTTCGTCATCAAATGGCAGGAAAAACCCATCAACTAACTCCAATTTATTTTCCGCTGGTGTATACTCTTGATACATCTCATAATTCACTGGCTGCCCTGCTCTTTTAGGAATCAGCATAATATCTTAACTCCTTCCCCCATGTTTTTAAACAGCAATTCACAAACTTCTATATGTAACTTGATAATAACAGATACCTTAACCTTAACATGTGTTATCGATTATAATGTAAAATACGGTCAGAGTATAACCTATACCATTTTCATCATTTAGCGAAACAAGTATGAACTTTTTCATACTTGTTCTGTATTTACTCTAAACTATTTCGAAATAAATATGAGGAAGTATGAACTTTTATGAAATTCTTTCTCACATGTTCAGATAAAATTAAGTAACAAACACTATTTGAATCCACTTCATTAAGTGTAACCAAGCCATTATATGAAACCAAATAAACCCTCAATGGTACATTTAGTTAAGAAACCGAAAAAGGTCAGTAACTATTTCGAGAAAAAGGGATGAATCATATGAAAAAATATCCCTCGGTGCACTCCATTCACTTCGGGAAATTCAATATTTTAGAGGGTGCAGTTTATCCCCTTAAATGTTTTAGTTATCAGATGTTTTTATAATTTAGATTTTATTATTAAGTGTTTTTTTGAAATTTTTTACCTATATAGGTTTACATATTCCAAAAATCGGAAACAGTAAAAAACTTTTATATCAATGGTTTGATGGTGGTAAACGCTTTAATATTTCGTCATTTAATAATTGCTAAAAATAAAGCTTTTGTCTGCATGACAACGAGTAAAAAATAGACTTTTTCCTACTATTATATAAAGTAGTTAAACATTAAAAGGTTTTACGAAGTCCCTAAAATACCTGTATATCCCTCCCCTTTTGTGGGAATCGTTTCCGTACGTAAAAAAGGCAAATCAAAATACCAAAGCTATGCCTATACAAAAAGATAGTTCCCTCGCATAAAGCTTGGAAACTATCCTATATTAAAGTTCACGTACAATTTCTTCGTCTAATATTTTCTTACGCTTTTCCCAATCTGGCATTAGCGTAAATAACATATTATAAAAGCTATCGCTATGATTGTTGTACTTAAAGTGAACTAATTCGTGTAAGATAACATAATCAATGCAGTATTTAGGGGCCTTAATAAGCTCCGTATTAATCAAAATCGTCTTGTTATCGATTTGTGCTGAACCCCAGCGGGCCTTCATCATTCGAATTTCGAGCGATGGTCTTTCAACGCCGTACTTTTCAATTAATACCAGCATCTTATTTAATGACTCGCCAAATACTTTATATGCCTTTTCCTTATACCAGGCATCCATCATTTTCTCTTTTTTCGAGAAGTCTGTTGGATTTTGGAGCTGTAAATATATAAAACCTCGAAAATACTTCACCGTTTCATTTGTTGACTGTTCAACGCGTAAACGATATTGTTTCCCTAAGTATTTGAACGACTCACCACTCACGTATTCACGCTCGTTCTGCTTTAGCGGGAGCACTTCTTCAAATTGTTTTATATGCTTTATAATCCATTGACCTTTACTTTTCACAAAATCATATATAAAATTCAAAGGAACTTTTTCATTAGCTGAGACATGAACCGTCATATCAGGCTTAATGTTTAAATTCACATTTTTGACATCTTTTCTTTCAACGAAAAAATCAATAAACTGATTGCCAAAGTGAATTTGATGTTTCTCCATATTACTCACTACCTTAATAACGTTTGATGGCTACTGTTTTTATTTGTTCAATTACTTTATCAATTGTATCGAAATCTAATGTTACATTATATTCTTTCGAGAAATCAAACAATAAATCATCAATGTCCTGTGCAATACGGTTGTGAATTTGCAGATTATTATACCAATCCACTTTTTGATGCTGTTTAATAATTTCGTCCATCTTTAATGCTAAGTTTGCAAGGTCTTCATCACCATAAGGAGACTGCTCATCCTTCGTAGTTAATATATCTCTTGCCACCCCGTAAAACGCTTGTGCGTGACTATTATCTTTAATTGCAATTGGATAAGCTTCTTTGGACTCGCCTTGACGAAATTCTTTTAATAATTTATTCATCGAATTCAAATAGTCAGCTTCTGAGATACGCTTTTCTTTATATTCATCAATAACCGCCTGGATTCGCTCTGAAAACTTTTTATAATAAGCAGGGTTTTCATCCCATTTTGCGCTGACACTTTTCGTTAAACGTGTACGAATTGCATCCGCCTTAGCACGTTTCGACCCAAGACGCTCAATCTCTTCCTCAAATGCTCGTTCATTTAAAATATCAACTGGGTTGGTAATACGTATAATTTGCTCTGCTGAAATATATTGGTCCATTAGCTTCTGCATTTTAGCTTCGTATTCCTTATAATCAATTGTATCGGAATAGCGAAGTTTCACGCTTTTCCGAAGCTCTTGAAAGAATTTTAAATCCTTCTTATACTTTCCAAGTTCATCAGGCTGTAAGGTATTATAAATACTCTCTGATTCTAATGCAATGGCGAGATTACGTCCAAATTTACTTAGCGTATCATAGAAGTCATTGCGCAGTTCTTCATCCTCTAATAACACTTCGTATTCTTCAACATCCGATTTATTTCGAATCGGCGCAAAAATGTCCCATAATTCTGAATGATGTTGACGAAGTTCGCCAATAACTGTAATAATATCGTAAATTGCACCTTGAATATCTTCAGGGTCAAAGTTTTCAAATCCAGCGCCTGAATACATCTGTAAAGCTACATCTAACTTTTCAAGCAATCCACGATAATCTATGATAAGGCCGTAATCTTTACCCTCATAAAGTCGGTTAACGCGGGCGATTGCTTGTAATAGCGTATGCTCTTTCATTGGCTTATCAATATATAAAATAGAGGCTCTTGGCGCATCAAAGCCTGTAAGCAATTTATCTACAACAATTAATAAATCGATGTCGTCACCATTAATGAATTCATCTTTAATCGTATCTTCGTAGGCATCCGCAGTACCATATCGATTCATCATCTTCTTCCAAAAGCGTTGAATTTTATCAGTGGATTCTTCATCAATCGTTTCATGACCCTCACGCTCATCTGGCTTAGAAATTACTACTTCACATTTCAAATCCCCTAAATCTTCAAACGCCTCTAAATAACGAATTGCTTCCATCTTGCTATTGGTTGCAAGCATCGCCTTAAATTGCGAGCCTTGCGTTTTATAGTTACGTGTAAAATGCTCATTAATGTCAAAAGCAATCATGGTAATTCGTTGGTCTGAGGAAGCAATTCGCTCGAAATGTGCCCACTTCTTCATTACTTCTTCTTTTTGTTTATCGTTTAAGTTACGTGTAATCATATTTAAACGATTATCAATGGCTATCTTATTCACCGTTTGGTCGACCATTTTCCCTTCATACAACAAAGGAACAGTTGCTTTATCTTTAACACCATCTGCAATCGTATACTTATGAATAAGCTTACCGAACTTAATCATCGTGCTCTTTTCTTTCTTCATCAAAGGCGTCCCTGTAAAGCCCAGATACGAGGCATTTGGAAAAACTTTTTTCATTTTATAGTGAAGCTCACCGTATTGTGTACGGTGTGATTCATCAACAAGTACAAAAATATCTTTTGATTCCTGTGGTTCCAACTTAATTGAAGCTATGTCAAACTTATGCACCAAGGTTGTAACAATATCTGCCTTATTATCATTTATTAGTGAAACCAAATGAGTAGCTGAACGCGCTCGACTTGCTTTTAAACGTGTATGATTAAATGTCTTATAAATCTGTTTATCCAGTTCTTTACGGTCCGTTACCACTACAACTTGTGGGTTATGACCTGATAACTCCGATAAAATGTAACGCGTCAACATAACCATCGTCAGCGATTTACCTGAGCCTTGTGTATGCCAGATAACACCTGATTGACGATTCCCATTTTCATCTCGCTCTTCAATTGTACTGAGGATTTTTTTAATCGCAAAATACTGCTGATAACGTGCTACCTTTTTAACATTCTTATCAAACAATGTGAAGAAAGACGTCAGTTCTAATAATCGAGCAGGATGGAACAATGAAATGATATTCTTATCCTGCGTAGTTGGTAAGCGATTTGCTATTACTTGTAACAATTGCTCTAACCAATCTTCCTCTTCTTCCTTCCAAATAGACCAGAACTTTTTAGGCGTACCACACGTTGCATATTGTGTTTCATTTTTATTAGTAGACATTACAATTTGCACGAACTTAAATAATTGTGGAATATAGTCACTTTTTTGATTGCGAATCATCTGGCTAATGCCTTGCTCCATTGAAATCGAAGCCTTTTTACATTCAATCACCCCAAATGGAATACCATTAATAAAAAGGACAATGTCTGGACGTGCAAGTCCTCGGCCATCTGTGCGTTCTACTGAAAACTCTTCAACTACATGAAAGACGTTATTTTCAATGTTATCCCAATCAATAAACTGTATTGTAAATGATTGCTTTGAACCATCTGGAAGCAGTTCTGTATAACTTCTTCCTAACATCATTGTTTCATAAATCTTTTCATTCGCTTTCACAAGTCCACTTGTTAAAGGCTCGTCTAAATCACGTATCGCCTGTTGAATATTATTTTCACCGAATTGATATGTGGTTCCTTTATATTCATAGCTATTCAGTTTTCTTAACTGCTCTTCTAAAATTGTTCGGAGCAAAACATCATAAAGGCTCCCACGCATTTTCTCTGCTTCTTCAATTGGAATATATGTGTACCCTACTCTTTGTAATACTTCAAGCGCGGGCTGTTGACTAATATTAATTTCATCATAAAGTTGCTGAGTGGACATAATGCCACCTCCAATCTATTAATGAAGGTAAAAAGAGTAAGGGTATTATACCTTTATTCGGGTTTTCCCTGTTAGAAGTTGTTGCATTAGTGCTTTTTTCTGATTATTTAATTCTTCAAGCTCTTTATATAAAAGGGATAGGTTTCTGTCAAATACCTGTAATACTTTTGAAATTGCAATTTGTTCTTCTTCTGGAGGCACATTAATTATTAACTCTTTAATATCATTGCTGTTCACCGCTTCAAAAGTACTTCCTTGCGCAATCTTACCCCACATATTTTCTTTCCGTATTAATTGATAATATAAATAATCTTGATTAATAGTTCCTTTAATTGCACAAACACCCCTACCTATACATGCTTCGTGCTCCGAAAAAGCTATGCTTCCGACTGGTGCTCTAACCGTCATCAAAATATCTCCTGGCATACAGATTTTAGTAGGCGTTGTCGTCCAAGTTCGTGGTATTGTTCTTCTATTTTTAATATCAGCATTGCCTTGAATTAAAGGAATACCTTCTTTTGAATCGTTATAGCTATCTGAGTTAGGCGATTGTCCCATTATAACCCGCGCCACATTACCTAATTTTTCCTTCGTCCATTCATCCCTAAAACCAGGTAATCTAATCTCACCTCTAAGTAACTTCTGCATTAATCCATTCATTTGCTTTTCTACCGGTTTGATTAGTTCTTCTTTCCCTTTAATTAATTTGTCAGAAGTAATAAGAACTGAAGCTATTTTTTTTTGCTCCTTAATATCTGTAGGTAAAAGAATTTCAACTTCTTCAAACTCTTTCTGCCCCAAAGTTTTATTTCTACCGGCTCCCCCTGGTGAAGCTAAATTTAATAAATACTTTCCTCTGGGAGATTTAAATAAATAAGTAATAAAATCTAAATCTAAAACCCCTTTTTTTGGTCTATACATAGGGAATCTATGTGATGCTATATACCCTCTATCTTTATCTGTAGTCCGTGCTACTGCCATTTCCCATGCAAAAACAATATTAACAATAAAACAATCAGGTTCTACCCAAAAAACTGACTTATTACCTAATTGCTCACCAGTGACTGCCTCTTTATAAAAAATACCTTTTCCATGCGAACGAATTCCTATTTGAGTGTACTTTTCATCCTTTATTACTTCAACTGGATTTCTAACTCTATCAAAAATATCTTTAACTTTGAAAATACCCCATCCTTTAGGAATTTTCTCTTTACTCATATATACCATCCTCTATTTATCAAGCTTTCGTTATCAATCTGTTCACCAAAAATATTTAAATTTATTACTAACCCCTTTTACCGAATTAGTAAAAGGAGCCACTGATAAGTTACATTCCTAATTCCTTCAAATATTTCTCCATCTCTGCTTCAACTACTTTTAATTCCTCTTTGATATTCATAATCTTTTGCTTCACTACTTCCATATCAACAGGCTCTTCCTCTTCGAACGTGTCTACATAACGTGGAATATTTAAATTAAAATCGTTCTCTTTAATTTCCTCAAATGTTGCTACATATGAATACTTATCAATTGTTTCTCGGTTATCATATGTCTCCATAATTTCTTGCAAGTCTTCTTCGCGCAGTTTATTTTGATTTTTACCTTTTTCGTAATGTTCTTCACTCGATGCATCAATGAATAACACATCTTTACGCGTCCGATTTTTCTTAAATACAAGTACACACGCAGGAATATCTGTGCCATAGAAAAGCCCTTTTGGTAAGCCAATAACCGTATCAAGCAAATTCATCTCAATAATTTGTTTACGAATTTTGCCTTCACTTGCACCTCGGAATAACACCCCATGAGGTAAAATTGTTGCCATCGTTCCGTTCTCGGCTAAAGAATAAAGCATATGCTGTATAAACGCATAATCACCTTTTGAAGTCGGTGGTACACCCCAATCAAATCGGCGATGTTCATCTAAACTTGCATCCATCTTAAACTTGCTATCTGTATTTTCTTCACCTACAAAACCCATTGTCCATTTATCTAACGAGAACGGAGGGTTCGCTACGATTTTTTGGAACTTCATTAGCTTGCCCTCTTCTAAATGAAGTGGATTTGCTAATGTGTCTCCCCACTCGATATTTGCATCATCAATACCATGTAAGTACATGTTCATTAATGCTAAAGAATGCGTTGCACCATTGCGTTCTTGTCCATAAATTGCTACCTTTTTATTAGGAACTTGCTTTGCTACACGAATTAATAATGAACCTGACCCACAAGTTGGGTCATAAATACGGTCATTCTCTTGTGGTTTTACTAAACGAGCTAATAATTCTGATGCCATTGTTGGCGTGTAAAACTCTCCACCTTTTTTACCTGCATCAGATGCAAAACGTTCAATCATATATTGATAAGAATCACCAATAATATCTCCATCAGCTACAACAGATGGTCTAAGTGTTAATTTGTTGAAGTCCTCTAATAAAGAACGTAACATCGCATTTCGCTCTTTTGTTTTCCCTAAAATCGCTTCGCTGTTAAAATCGATATTACGAAACACCCCACGAAGCTTACCTGTATTTTCATTTTCAATACGTTCTAATACTTTATTGATGGTTTCACCTATTTCAGCTTCATTTCGATTGCTGTATAAGTAGTCGAAAGTTGACTTTTCATCTAATACAAAGCGTTCACGTGCTATTGCACGTTGAATACGCTGTTCATCACCGTCATAACGTGCTGTATATTCTTCTAAATGCTCTTTATATGAATCACTCAAATATTTAATGAACAGCATTGTTAAAATGTAATCCTTATAAATACTCGAATCAATTTTTCCGCGGAATGTATCTGCGGCCTGCCATTGTACACTATTGATTTGTTCTTGCGTTACTTTTCCAGTCATGTAACTTCCTCCTAATTCGTTCCTTGTAGCACTTTATTTGTTAATGCGTTAAAGAGCTTTTCTTTTTCTTCAATTAAATATGTTAACAGCTGTTTTCCCTTCAAATGAAGCTTATACAGTTGAACAATGTTTTGTTGCTTTTCAAGTGCAATTTGCTCTATCGGTATCGCACTGTTGCTTTTTTCTTACTTGGGATACATGGTCCCAGCTGAACCATTTTCTAATTCTTTCTTTACGAAAGTCGTATTCATATACCATGCTACATACTAAGTTAAAAAGCATTCTGTTTGCACCTCTCTCACCGCAAATGTAAAAGGTATTAATAACCCCGCACTTTTTTAATATAAAACATTTTGTAAGTTGCTTGGACCGCCTCAGGAAGACTCACTTTTCCCCTTGTAGTTATTAAGCCAACTTTAAATCATATAACAATATTACTGTAATTGTAAATGTTTTTCTCCTGTATCCTATATATTTTCTAATGGACTAATCTCTATCGATATGCAATTCGCTTTATATCGAACCTCTTCATTTAATCTTTCTTGAATATCGCCCTCTTTTGCCTTTATTGAATCATTATTCGGCTATTTTAATACAGAATCTTAATTCTACAAAAAGCTTATTTCTTCTATCACTAACAATACATAGTAACTACAATCGCTGCGACCTGCACCAAAGCTTATAATACGTAATTTTCATAAGTAAGATTAATGTTATAAGAGCATGAAAAAAAGGCACTGGATATCCACTGCCTTAACAACGGGTCATACGAAAGAATGGTGGCAAAAGAGAAAAAATAAGAAGATTGATAATCATACCTTTTTAGATTTTATTTTCGATGTACTATCCTTCTATAAATCGGAATTAATTTTTCTTACCCTTTAGACTAATCCTCTTCTGATTAGAGGCATAGGTAGTATCATTGAAGACGTATTTGATTTTGTATATGATTAAGTTCAGTCCCAAGATAAGGGGTAAACAAGGAATTTAAGGAAACTAAAGACCTTACCTAAATACAATAGAATAATCAAAAACTTATAATTGTATGTTTTTATCCCTTATGTCCGTTTAGTATGAAGAATCTGGAACAATCTTTGAAATATAAATAAAGAGAACCAATAAATATCATAGTTCCCTTTTCTAACTTTTGTTAATTTAGTGCCTTAAGAAACAATTTATCGATTATATCTAAAAAGAGGTTTCCTGATTGCTTCAATTGCCTTTAATATACTTATTTTTTGCTTGCTGTATTTGTTGTAATACAAGGTCAAAACGGTCGTCCATTATATCAATATCTTTAATATCAACTTTTCCAAAATGTTCATTGCACGCATCTTCCCTTGCATCTTTAGTAACCTTTTTTAAATTCTCCATTTCATGTTTAATAATAGTTGTTATCCATGAATTTTCAAATCCTTCTAATATCAATTCAGAATATATTTTATCATGTTTCTCTAAAAGTTCATTTCTTTCCTCTATCCGCTTATCTCTATTCTCTTTATTTATATGAAAATCTTCTAAGATAACTTTATATCTTTCCAATGTTGATGATAAATCGGTCAATTCCCTAAGATTCTGTTGAAGATGTACATCTTCTTTTAACTTTGCTAAAGTCTGCTTCAATTTTTGTTCTGTTTTCTTAACAACCTGTTCTTCAAACACTACAACCATGTTCAATTTTTCGTCACCCCTTCTTTTAGAAGAACATAAATTTCCCACACGACTATCAACCATAGGAGATTTATGATTCTGATGAAAATTAATTTTGTAAATTATTAATTACCTTGATACAGTATTCTCCCCAATAATTATCATTGTCTCCATATATATCATGTAACCATATGTACATGAAAATTACTTCAAGAAACTGCTTCTTCCCTTTTATAAAAGGCTTCTTTGAAATTTTGGTATAAAGAGTATTTAAATTAAAGAGATTTGTTTTTTGTTTATAATCATATATATAAGGCTGCCAATTTTCACTGGTTTTAATTTTATGTTTTACTGGCCATAAAGAATCATCATCAGAAAAACGTAATAAATAATTAGAAGTAAACGCCCAAACATTCACTTTGTTTTTACTCCAAGTTCTTTCCAGCCATTCATTTATATCCCCAGTCAAAAATATCGAAGGATTATTTAACTCTTTTTCACTTTCAATTCGATGGTAATCTTTTATAAAATTGAATAACATCTCTGTCTGACCTTTTAAAAATGGGTTCTTTTTTATAAGATGGGCATAACAATCATATGAACAAGTCCTAAATTCATGCTCAGTGTTATATAAAAGAAAAAGTTCCTCTTTTTTTAAAAAACTTATAATAGAACGATGGATTTGCTTTTCATGTACATCGTAAATATCGACAAGCCATTCTTGAATAGCATCCTCATACTTTTCCAATTGATTTTTAAATTTTACTAACCTTTCTTCATTTAAGAATGTTTTTTGTTCCATCTCCTCAATATTCAAATATTGATTAAAGTATTCAAAAACATAATTCACACAAACACGTATATTTTCATTTTTGGAATCAATATCATATTCATTTATTTTATCTTCTCTTTTCCTTTTTGAAATGTATTCTTCAAGAGTAAACATTTCCATCCCATCCCTCTTTATTTCTTCCAAAACCCTATTTGGTACTTTTCTTAAGAACAGTTACACCGCACTATCTAAACTTTCATTTTTTCTTTAAAACTTAATCAAATAAGTGATTTTTGTTACGAGGCAAAATCTTCATCAAAGCACATATAACAATAGCCTGACTGGTCATATTTGAAAATTGCTTTCCTCTCCTCATTTAATCCTTCGGGGGTGATACTATACGCACGAACTCTTTGTAAATCAAATTCTTCATCGTAATAACGATAAACCATTAAAACATTCGACTTTTGAATCTTATTCTTTCGCAGAATCAATTTATTTAGATAATCTACCCTTTCAGCAGATTTAATGTATTGTATCCCTATAACATTATGTGGAATATAACCTTCTTCAGTTTGCGAAAATAGCTTTTCTATTGTTTCAACATCTTTTTTCGGGATACTCTCCCTCTCCAAATGTAAGGCAAGATATAAAAAATGTTCATCATCAAATCGGGCATCCCACTTCCACCAAGATAAATCCATTGGGCGGGAACGCCCTTCTGATTTATCAAACTTCGAATCTTCAATGAATGCATCGAAGCCAAGCATTTCTCCTAATTGGGCAAAAAAGTCAATCTCCCTTTTGGTGAACATAGAAACATTATGTAAATAGGATAAGTTCATTCTGCGGTAATTCCTTACATAACCCTCGAAAAATTGCATGAGATTGAAATAATATTTATCCATAAATACCTTCCTCTTTATATAAAAGAATACTAAGCGAAAATTCAAACTTCTATATTTTAATTCTATGTTATTATTTGATATTAGGAAAGTCTGCATAAAATTAATAAATTGCTCCTTTAAGCCCCTATTTAACAAGCACAACAAAAGCATTTTTCCCCTTTCATTGTTAAATGGAAGGAAAACCACTTCCACTAATCTAATTTATTTTCCGCTGATGTATATTCTTCATACATCTTATAATTTATCGCTTGAGCTTCTTTCTTAGGAATTAACATAAGGTCATAATTCCCTCCTCCAAGTTTTTGAATAACAATTTAAAATTTCGTATTGGCATTTCAGAAGTGATTCTCATTCCCTCCCCTACCTTTATATAATTCCATATCAGCTTTAAAGCCATAGTCAGTTTTGAAAAGTATTATCACAAACTATTTATACTTGACTTGATAATAACAGTTACCTCCGCCTGTGTTATATACAGCCCTGATGTAACCTATACCATTTTCATTATTTAGCGAAAAAAGTATGAACCTTTTCATACTTTTTCTGCATTTACCCCAAAAAATTGTGGAATAAGCATGATAAAATAAGAACTTTTATGAAATTATTTCGCAGATATTAAGATATAGTTATGTAACAAACACTATTTGAATTTTCATCATTAATGTAGTCAAGTTATTACATGAAACCAAATAAACTATTAAACGTAAATTTATTTAAGTAAAATGAAAAAGGTCAGTAACTATTTCGAGAATAAGAGATGAGTCATATGAAAGAATGGTGGTAACGAAAGAAAAACAAAACGAGAAAGAGTAAGAAGAGTGATAAAGATTACACCTTTTTAGATTTCATTTTTGATGTACTATCCTGTATACCAGGATTAGTTTTTTTACCCTTCAAATTAATCTTCTGGTTGCTTAGAGGCATAGGCAAATTCATTGGGGGCGTATTTGATTTTGTATAATATTAAATACATGCCCCTATTGAAAAAGGTACTGGTAACCCCCATACTTTGTTCCTGTTTAACTACATACGATACTAAGTGTTTGTTCAGTAAGAAGATTCTGGAACAGAGAAGGGAAAGTAAGTAACCTTAGAATAATTAAAAACTTATAAATTCATGTTTTATCCCTTAAAATGTCCATTTAGTACGAAGAATCTGGAACACCCTTTAAAATGTGTCTTTCAGTACGGAGATTTTGGAACACCCTTTGAAATGTGTCATTCAGTACGAAGAATCTGGAACACCCTTTAAAATGTGTCTTTTAGTACGGAGATTTTGGAACATCCTTTGAATCGTGTCTTTCAGTACGGAAATTTTGGAACACCCTTTTAAATAAAAATAAAGAGAACTAATAAAAAATTATAGTTCTCTTTTCTAACTTTTGTTCATGAATTAATTTAGTTCCTTAAGAAAAATATCCACTTTACTGATTATTTTAATTGTATCTACATGTTTACTATGTTCTTTCCATTCGCTATCTAACAATGTCTGTATAAGTGCTGACAAACTCTCCCTTGCTTCCATTGTCGGCAGTTTTCCTCTAATCAGATATTCGGTATAAACTAACACCTCTTGAATACTCTTTCTTGGAAGGTCTTCCTCAAATGGGTCGATATCGACTAAATCGGTTATATGCACACCCAATGAAAGAGCCAAATTCTTGATTATTGGATATGAAGGTGCACGTCTAATACCTTTTTCAAGTTTGTTGATATAGCCTGCATCCATTTTTGCCAGTTCGCCTAATTGCTTATAAGTGAGATTTCGGACTTGCCGATAGTGCTTGAGACGCTGAGAAAATGTCCTTGAAATCTCTCGGTTTCCTTTTACAGTCGTAGTATTTTCATTCATATACAGTTCCCCCTGTTTAATTTATCTAATCCACAATCGCATTAGAATTTCCAATAATGATGATTTCTAAAAAATAGAATCCTTTGTATTTAGAAACTTGCTATATTATAGATTTGGTTTGCAAATTTATTCGATAATATCAGAGAGAAAAAATAAGATGAAGCATAAAAACCTTTCACTTAAACCGTGGATTCATCAGATAAACTTTTTTTCTGTCATTCCCTATTCATTTCTATCCATCACAACAAGCTTACATACCCCTGCTTTAAGTAGAAGTTGCACATCTAAAAAAGCATCAACAAACTCAGACTCTTTATAAATTTCCTGTTCAAAAAAATTGACCTGTGCTTCATACGTAACAACGCTGATGGTTTTTAACATCTGATATTCAGTCACTCTTTATCCTCCTCTTGTACATCCAACATTTTTTCCCACTCGCAATCAATAGAAAAGCAATTCCATTTTGACTATAGACAAAAATAAAAAGACGCTGCATATAGTCATCGCTATATCCAACGTCTCATGTACATCTACTATGTTCAATTTTTGAATCTGCCAATCTAAAATAATTTAAATGCCTCATAAATTTCCTTTGCAAAAGAAACACCCCCCTTTGTGTATGGATTGAGTATACCACTTTAATCTATGTAAAGGCATTTTCTACTCATCAACAGATTCATTTCATAAAAAAAGATTCATTTTAGTATGGTTATTGACTATGAACCTTGCAACATTTTTCTTTTTCACATACTTTACATGATTCGGCCAATAAACAAATAGAAATGACAGACAAAAAAAATCGATACATAGGATGGTAGCACTGGTAAATTATTATTATTTCACCTGTGATTGGTCGGATATAGGGGTCAAGCATGGTTCGACATTTTTTATATTCACAGAATTCCAATTTCATTTTATTATAATGTCATAGTTAAAGGAGGTAATAAATTGGACCAATTAATCAACAATATTGAAACATTAAACTCTATCGAGATTCAAATAAAAAACTGGATTACTGACGCTATGAAAGGTTACCACACACCCAATAACACCACTAAGGAATGGATGAGTATTAAAGAAGCCTGTGACTATATTGGTGTTGCTCACAACACGTTCATGAAATATCGTGAAATGGGATTAAAAGTTTGTGAAATTGAAGGTGTGAAGCGCGTTTCTAAGTCGGAAATTGACAATTTTTTAAATAAGTTTAGTTGTTAAGAAAAGATTAGACATTTTGTAGAGTTTAAGCGGTGATATACTTGAGTATCACCGCTTTTATCTTATATGATAGTTATGTTGCTTAAGTTTATTAAGTAACATTCAACCTCTATATCTTGTCTCCGTAAGGTAAAAGGAGGAAATAAATAAAATGAGGAATACAAAAAATACTACAATAAAAATGTACATCAAAAAAAATAATGAAAAATGCTATATGTTTAAAGTATACTGTGGTACTGACCCGCTTACTGGGAAAGAACAATATACGACACGACGTGGATTTAAAACGAAAAAAGAAGCAGATTTGGCATTAGCTCGAATAAAACTTGAAATTAGCAATGGAACATTTAAAAAGCGCCAAGTTGAAACATATGCAGATGTCTACGAATTATGGATAATTCAGTATGAGAAAACAGTGGAAGAAAGTACGTTTATTAAGACTACTGGTATTTTTCGTAATCACATTCTACCCGCTCTTGGGGCATATAAAATAGATAAAATGAATGTAGATGTATGTCAAAAACACGTTGATGAGTGGGCTTCTAAGTTGAAAAAATATAGAATGGTGAAATCATATGCTTCAAAAGTTTTCGATTTTGCGTTAAAACGTGGCTATGTACAATCAAATCCGTTTACATTAGTCGAGATGCCAAATAATCTTAAAAAGGTTCAGATTATTGATGATGAATGTGAGAATTTCTACACCAAGGAACAAGTAATTACATTTTTAGAATGTATGAAGCAAGAAAATAATAAAAAAGCCTATACTTTATTTTACTTACTCACATTTAGCGGTATGCGTAAAGGTGAAGCACTCGCTTTAATATGGAGCGATATTGACTTTAATAAAAATGAAGTACGCATAAATAAAGCAGTCTCACGAGGGAAAAATAATAATCTATATGTTAAAACTACTAAAACAGGTATTTCTCGAGTTATCAAAATGGACCCTCAAACAATGTCGGTATTAAAAGCATGGAAAAAACATCAACGACATTCTTATTTAACTTTAGGCTTTAATACAATGCAATCTAAACAACTTGTTTTCAGTAATGAACAAAATGAATTTTTACAACCAACTAAGACAAGAAAGTGGCTTGAGCAAGTATTAACAAAATATAAACTTCCGAAAATAACGACGCATGGATTCAGGCACACGCATTGTTCATTGTTATTTGAAGCAGGTGTCAGCATAAAAGAAGTACAAGACCGTTTAGGCCATACAGATGTCAAAACAACAATGAATATTTATGCTCATGTATCTCAACAAGCGAAAGATGAAGCAATAAACAAGTTAGCAAACTTTATGACCATGTAAAAAGTTTTTTGACCATGGTTTTGACCATGGAAGATTGAAATTCATTGAAACTGAATGAAACAATGAAAAATAAAAAACCCTTGATATACAAGGGTTTTGAGATTCATTGAAACTCAATGAAATTCTAAAATGGAGACGGCGGGAGTCGAACCCGCGTCCAGAAACTCCAATACTTCAGCTTCTACGCGTGTAGTTTGCCTATTTACGATTCACGTAACATTATGCCGACAAACAGGCGTCCTGTACGCTAACCTGGAAATCTCTTGTCGGTGACTCAGGTGGCACCATCGACCGTATCCCACTAAAGTTGGGCCCCACGTTCTCTACATGGGCGATAGAGAGGCAGAGCGCTTAAGAGCTTACGCTGCGAAAGCTAAGTTTTGTTGTTTGCCAGTTATTATATAACTTCCGTTGATGACGGAGCCGAGACCTCCGACGCGCGACCAAAGCTTGAACCATCCCTGTCGAATCCGTAACGTCCCCTTGAATATGAATCGAAGCACGTAGCCTCGTTCAAGTAAAGGAGCTAGAATTTCTTCTAGTACGGTGGGAGCTTAAATGTACGCTTCCATGTAATCTGGCAATCAGTAATTCATATTATAAAACAAATCTTGCTATAGTTCAAGTGTCCTGCTCCGATAGAAAAAATTGGCTAAATCATTTTTTTATTTAATGATCTTGAATTTCAAATCTCTTAATCGTAAAATCAGCTTTCCTAATTTTGAATCTGTGAGATAGCCATAATAGACCTCTACTTCTTGTCCACCAAAGCCTACCTTGAATTCGTTAATTTCCTCCTTGTTCGTTACTGCGCCGAAATCATAGCGTGCGTAGCCTTTGCTTCGGAACATCATGATATTTTCCCAAAGTAAATACCGATTGGCGAAGCGGATTTGTTGCTTTAAATCTGGTCTATCCTTGATCCAGACAGCGGTACCTGTATATAAATTAAAGACGATATCTTCATCGACAATGTAAAGCCGATAGCACAGTGCTTCACCTTTGTCGTTTTGAAGCTTTGTATAGACGAGTGCGCCTTTTTCACGAAGTAGTTTCAAGGTTTGCATATGAAACTTTTGAACGCGATCTGTATTTTTTATTTTGGCGAAGGCGTTGTAAAATTGCTGGAATTCCAATAGTTCTTGATCAGAAGGATTTTCTTTTACAATGACCTCATAGGGCTCTTTTTTGGCGCGACGTAGCATATAGCGATTCATTTTTGATAAATTGGCTACTAGGATTTCTTCATCTTGCTGTAGCATGATTTGCAGTGTCTTTTGAGTTTGGAGCGATTGTACAGGTCGCTTTGTTTGATGGTAGCAAACTAGCTTTTTTCTTTCACTGGCATTATTGCGTTCTTCGGCAAAATAAATGTGCTCTATGTTCATAAACATAAATTTTCGTCCTATTGTAAGAATGTTCATTTCCCCCTATATGCGGTAAAGTTGTTTATCCTTTATTATATTTTTAAATCGACGTCCTTTAGAACAAGCCCTGAAAATTCTATCCATCCACCTCACACAACCCACATACAAAAAGCTCACCATCCGAAAATAGTGAGCTTTCTAACAATCTATTATTATTGGTTTTTCGATTTGAAGGCGCGTTCCATGTCGCGTTTCGCTTCTTTTTTGCGCATGTCGTTACGTTTGTCGTAATCTTTTTTCCCTTTGCCGACGCCGATTAATAGCTTGGCGTAGCCGTCTTTAATGTACATTTTTAATGGGACAATTGTGTAGCCATCACGTTTTACAGCACCGACTAGCTCGCCAATTTGCTTTTTATGGAGCAGCAATTTGCGGGCGCGTAGTGGGTCGTGATTGAAACGGTTGCCTTGTTCGAATGAGCTGACATGCATATTGTTAATCCATGCTTCACCGCTGCGGATTTGTACATAGGATTCTTTTAGTTGGACCCTTCCTGCACGGATGGATTTAATTTCTGTGCCCGTTAGCACCATGCCCGCTTCGATTGTGTCTTCAATGAAGTAGTCGTGCCCGGCTTTTTTGTTTTGTGCTAATACTTTCCCAGTACCTTTTGCCATATAAATTCACCCTCTACTTAAAGGTTAGCAGGGAGTACCTGCTTTATTATTGATTAAGCGAAAGCACCAGTAAAGTGATATTGGTGCTTTCGCCTTTCTTTTATTTACGTTTTGATTTTTTCTTTTTGCCTTTTTTTGCAACGCCTTCGTAGAATTTCTGCTTTTGCTTTACGCCTTTTTTAGGGCCTGGGCTTGAGCCATCTTTGCGGCGTCCTCGTGGATCACAGTCGCTTTCACGTCGCTCTCCTTGTCCGCCTTGTCTTTCTTCAGTGCGACCACTACGACTGCCACGTCCGCTTCTTTCATCTTCGTTGCGACCACTGCGACTGCCACGTCCGCCTCGTTCTTCTTCGTTGCGTCCGCCTCTGCGATTGCCACGACTACTACGTTCGCCCTTGTTCTCGCTATAATTTTTACGTGCGTGAATAACAGTTGGTGCTGCTTTTCGAGTTCGTCCATACGACGTTACCATTCCGACGATTTCAAAGTCAATCGATGACTCCTCAATAATAACATTTGCTACACGTACTGTTACTTCATCCCCGATACGGAATTGACGATTTGTACGTTCACCAATCATAATCATTTGACGGTCGTCAAAACGATAGTAGTCATCTGTCATATTGCTAATATGAACAAGTCCTTCGATCGTATTTGGAAGCTCCACGAAAATCCCGAAGTTTGTAATAGACGATACGATCCCTTCAAACTCCTCACCAATTTTATCGGACATATATTGTGCTTTTTTCAGCGCATCCGTATCGCGCTCTGCATCGACAGCACGGCGTTCACGCTCTGACGTATGATCCGCAATTTCATCCATTGCCATGCCCCACTGTGCAACTGTTTCTCTCGACGTATCTTTATTAATTAAATACGTTCGAATTAAACGATGCACGATTAAGTCCGGATAACGGCGGATTGGTGACGTAAAGTGTGTATAGAAATCTGTTGATAAACCAAAGTGACCTAAGCTTTCAGGATAATATTTTGCCTGTTGCATCGAACGTAGAAGCATTGTTGAAATAACAGGCTCCTCTGGCATGCCTTCAATGGCTTTTAATACATCTTGTAGTGCTTTCGGATGTACCGTGTTTCCAGTACCTTTTATTAAAATACCGAAGTTCGTGACAAATTCAAAGAAGCGTTGTAGCTTTTCTGGCTTTGGATCTTCGTGAATACGATAAAGGAACGGTACATTCATCCAATGGAAATGCTCTGCTACTGTTTCATTGGCCGCTAGCATGAAATCTTCAATTAATTTCTCAGCTACTGTACGTTCACGTAATTCAATATCGATTGGCCAGCCATCTTCGTCCACGATCACTTTAGATTCTTTAAAGTCAAAGTCAATAGCACCACGCATTTCACGTTTAGTACGTAAAATGTTTGACAGCTCAGCCATATGTTTAAACATTGGTACTAGTGGCTCATAGCGGGCCATTAACTCCTTGTCCTGCTCCTCTAAAATCTTGTATACGTCTTTATATGTCATACGTTCTGTCGTTTTAATGACACTTTGGAAAATTTCATGTGAAATGACATTACCATTTGCATCAATAATCATTTCACAAGACAGTACTAAACGGTCAACCTGTGGATTTAATGAACAGATGCCATTCGATAGTCGATGTGGAATCATCGGAATAACGCGGTCTGTTAAATATACACTCGTCGCACGATCATAAGCTTCGATATCTATTACAGAGCCTTGAGTTACATAATAACTAACGTCTGCAATATGTACGCCTAGTTTATAAGTACCGTCTACGTTTTTCGTTACGGTTACAGCATCATCCAAGTCCTTTGCATCAGCACCATCGATTGTCACAATCGTTTCATGACGTAAATCACGGCGACCTTCTAAATCTGCCGCTGTAATTTCATCTGGCACACTTTGTGCAACAGCAACCACTTCTTCTGGGAATTCAGGTGGAATGTCATGCTTATATAAAATAGATAGAATGTCAACACCTGGGTCATTTTTGTGCCCTAAAATTTTCGTAATATAGCCTGTAGCTGATTTTAAATCCTCTGGCCAAGTAGCCACCTCAACGACAACCTTGTGTCCGTCGACAGCTCCTAACGTATCACCTTTAGCAATGAAAATGTCCATCGGTAGTTTTTTGTCATCTAACACAACAAAGCCAAAGCCTCGATTTGCTTGGAACGTCCCGACAAAGCTTGTTTGTCCTCGTTCTACTACCTTTGTCACTGTTCCTTCACGGCGATCGCCGAATGATTCCTTTAACACACGGATAAGTACGATATCACCGTTTATTGCACCGTTTACTTCATGCGGTGGAATGAAAACATCATCCATCCCTTCAATATCAGGTGTAACAAAGCCGAAGCCTTTCGCATGCCCGATAAATTTACCTCGCAGTAAATTCATACGCTCTGGCAAGCCATAACGATTAGAGCGAGAACGAACAACTAAACCTTGCCCCTCCATACGCACTAACGTTTTCACTAATTCTTTAAATTCGTCAGCATCCTCAAAGCCAAATACGTCCTCGATTTCGCCAACTGTTAATGGTTTATAATCTTCTTCACGGAAAAAATCGAGTAACCGACTTTGTAGTGAATTTTTTTGGTCTTTCATAATTTCCCTCCTTCATGAGAAAATCCTTCTTATGTTTTATTGTGCCCAATTTAGGCTTTCTAAAAAGTGATAAATATCTTCATGTAACTGATCTTTTTCTTGATCTAACGTAATAACATGCTTTGAGTTTTCATACCACTTGATTTGTTTTTCAAGTGACTCAGTTTGATTATATATAATGTTGGCAGATTCTGTCTCAATTACCTCGTCATTTGTCGCTTGTACGACAAAAATTGGTGCATAAATCATGTCAATTTGCTGACGCGTCTGATCAATAAATTCTCGCAACTCTTGTAAAGATGGCATGCCCTTTTCAGCAATTAACGAAACTTCAGCTTCGATTTGCTCTTCATCTTTACCTTGGAACTTTTTATAGTCCCTTGCATATTTCAGGACACCTTCGAACATAATGTCCGTTGTGCGCATCGTCATCGGGGAACACATCGTCACGATACCTTTAACTGGGTTATTCAGCGCAACGTTTAAAGCCATCACACCACCCAACGACAATCCAGCCACAGCAATTTCCTGATAGCCCGCTTCCTGTAGCTGTTTGTACGCAGCTATGACATCCTGCCACCAATCAGCAGGACCTGTTGTAATAAGTTCCTCCGGTTCCACACCGTGACCTTTATAATGAGGCGCTAATGTAGTATACCCTTTTTTCTCTAAAAACCTACCAAGCATTCGCACATCCGCCGAGCTTCCTGTAAACCCATGCAGTAATAAAACCGCTCGTGATCCTGCTTGAAAGAAAAAAGGCTGTGATAATGATTTTTTCATCGCGAGCTCTCCTTCATCCTAATACATACTATAACCATTATAGCCATACTGAAGCTTCCTCAAAAGCTTTGGCGATTGTTACTTTTTTTATGAGGTTTTATCGGTTAATTTGATGGGTCTTTTTGGCATTTTGATGGTCTTTCCGGCATTTTGAGGATTCTATCCGTCATTTTGGCTCTTCTATCCACGATTTTGATGGTTCTATCCACGATTTCAATGGTTCTATCCACGACTCTAGCTTTTCCATCTATCATTTTGCGATTCGCGGGTATTCGCCTTGCTTTCGCGGGTATTGCTCTGCTTCGCGGGTATTCACCCTGCTTCCGCGGGTATTCGCCCTGCTTCCGCGGGTATTGCTCTGCTTCGCGGGTATTGCTCTGCTCCGCGGGTATTCGCCTCGCTTTCGCGGGTATTCACCTCGCTTCCGCGGGTATTCGCCTCGCTTCCGCGGGTATTCGCCTTGTTTCGCGGGTATTGCTCTGCTTCGCGGGTATTTGCTTCGCTTCCGCGGGTATTCGCTTCGCTTTCGCGGGTATTCACTCCACTTCCGCGGGTATTTCCCTCCCCCGCGCGGGTATTCACTTTACTGAACTAACTATGTATTGGCGTCCAAATAATTAGCACCATAAAAGAAAACGCCCAACCAGTAAGGTTAGGCGATATATCTTCAACTATTAGATTTTTGTAATAGCGAGTGCTAAAATAAAGAATAATATTGCTAACACAACTGTTGCACGGTGAAGGATTAGATCCATACCACGTGCTTTTTGCTTTCCAAATAGTTGTTCAGCTCCACCCGAGATGGCACCTGACAAGCCTGCACTTTTACTAGATTGAAGTAATACTACAACGATCAACGCTATTGATACGATTATTAATGAAACTAATACTACTGTATGCATCCACTGCACCTCCCGAACTTCGAACATCACAACAAATCACATTATAACAAAAAAAGGTTGCCTTGACAAACTGAGATTAATAAATAACCTTATTTTTCCCATTTAAGTTATTTTTAAACCCTTTGCCATAACGCGAGATTGATTACCGTTCCGACTGGGGCGTCCGATAAGCCGCTTAAGCCAACACGATGTTGGTCACGAAGGCGTTATCACAGGATGTGATGCTCTTAGCCTTCGTCCTCTTCTGGCTCGCTCCATAGTCTCATCTATAACGCTGATCCCCAAGGAGTCGCCCAGTCGGAACGAAGATCAATTTTTAATATAAATGTCATTCCCATCTATTGGTGAAGAATTTAGTTTTACAAAAAATAGATAACACCTCCTTAACGCATTAACCTATAATAGTTAAAAATGTAATAATAATGGAGGTACATATGAAGAAGTATATGTGGCTGATTTTTTTGCTCATTCCTTTAAGCTTGCTTACTGCTTGTTCAGCTACTTTTAAGGCAATCAATGCACTAGTAGACGAGGAACCTGAATCGCAAGAAGAAGCCTTTACAGAAGACAAGCAACCTGCTAGCAAAGCGCCATCCGCAGATTTTTCAACAGATGATCTTTTTTCAACGACATTATTCAAAAAAGATCCTGCCTTGCTTCAATTTTCAAAGATCATCGAAAAGCGAATATCAAAATTCGAGCCAAACTTTAAAGTATTATATAGAGGAAAATTAGATTGGGATACACTTAAAGTACAGCTAGATGATATAAAAAGCTTAATTTCCTTTGTTAACCCTTATACTGCAGGTTATATCGACAGTTTCACATGTGAAGCAATAGAAACGGATAACGGGTACTTAATCGAATTTAATTTTACATATTTCTCAGATGCCGAGAAAGAAAAGTTAGTTGATTCTTATGTTCAAGAATTTACTAATTTGTATATTACAAATGACATGGATGACTTTAGTCGTGCTAAAACCATCAATGACTATATCGTACAACTAGCTACTTATTCTGGAGAAAGTGAGACTTATGGTCAAACAGTTTATGAATTAATCAGTAAAGAAACTGGGGTTTGTCAAGCTTACGCATTACTAGCCTATCGTTTATTTTTAGCGGCTGGTCTCGATGTTAAATACGTTTATGGCTACAGCGATAATCAGCTTCATGCATGGAATTTAGTAAGTATTGACGGTAATTGGTATCATATTGATACGACTTGGAATGATGTCGATCCTAATGAGCCTTATGCTATTTCCTACGCATATTTTTTAGTGAATGACGAAAAACTAAGTGAAGATCATCTATGGGTAAGGGAAAACTATGTTGTTGCTACAAGTAATGCTTACGATTTTATGCATGATATGTGGTACGCAGATACTGTTGGCAACGTTATTTATTATACTAGCATAACCGACAGCATGGTATACGCTTATGACATAGCAACAAAACAAACTGCACAAATTACTGAATCAGCCTGCTACTACTTAGCTGCTGATGACAATGCGGTTTATTGCAGTGATTATGATAATGCAGGCTATTTAACAAAAATTAATGTAAACAATGGCTCAGAGGAAGTGTTATTAGAAGAAGAAGTTCTAAACTTGTTCATTGATGAAGATGGTGTTTTACTTTATGAAACACTTGACGGTGAAGAACATTCTTTCTAGCCAAGCCATAAAATTACTGAAAGAATCTGCTAGCTTCCAGTAAGCAGATTCTATTTTTCCCCTTCAATACCACATTTTTCTCCACTTTCACTCTTAATAGCAACTTTCCTTTACACTTACTTTTTGAATTCACCTAAAGGAGGCAAATCATGAAATACTCAAAAAAATGGTGTTCATTGTTTTTTGCAAGTGCCCTTATTTTATCGTCGTTTAGTATCGCTCAACCGGAAGTACAAGCAGCTGAAGTAAAGAAGCCAACAAATGTTATTATGCTGGTGATGGATGGCAGTAGTAATAGTGCCGTTACTCTTTCTCGTTGGTATAAAGGTGAAAGCTTGGCAATGGACGAAATTTTATCAGGTGCCGTGCGTACGTACTCTGCTGAATCGGCAATTACAGACTCTGCTCCTGCCGCTACTGCATTAGCAACTGGTCATAAATCAAATGATAATTATGTCGGTGTGTTACCGTCTGTTATTAATTCACCAGGGCTAGAGCAAATTGCTAAAGAGGATGCCTTTAAACCTGTAGCCAATGTTTTAGAAGGGGCTAAACAACAGGGCAAGGCAACAGGATTGATTTCAACTTCTGAAATTCAACATGCGACACCAGCAGGATTTTCTGCACATGTTAATAATAGAAGCCAATATGATAACATCGCTGAGCAGCAAGTTTATCAAAATATTGATGTCGTATTAGGTGGTGGCTTTGAGTCTCTGGTGCCAGGCTCAACAAAAAATGCTCGTAAAGATGGCGAGAATTTAGTAGATGTCCTAAAAGAAAAAAAATATGACATCGTTAAAACACGCGATGAGCTCCTAAATAGCCATTCATCAAAAATTTGGGGAAGCTTTGCTCCAGGTGCCCTTGCCTTCGATTTGGATCGGGCTACCACAAAAGCATCTGAACCAACTCTTGCTGAGATGACGAATAAAGCAATTAATACGCTGAAAAAGGATGAGGGCGGCTTCTTCTTATTTGTAGAAGGCAGTAAGGTGGACTGGGCGGCTCATGCCAATGACACAATCGGTATCATTAGTGACATTCTATCCTTTGATGCTGCAGTGAAAGAAGCCGTTGATTTTGCAAAAGAAGATGGCAATACAATGGTCATTGCTGTTACAGACCATTGTAATAGTGGTATTTCAATGGGTAATGCCAACACGTCTAGTACTTACGCTAGCATACCTGTATCTGCCTATATCGATCCTCTGAAGAAAGCTACAATGACAATTGAAGGTGCGTTAAGCTACTTAAAAAAAGATAAATCAAATATTGTAGAAGTCGCTGCACTTTATGGATTAGATAATTTATCTAAGGGCGAGCTAGCAACATTAAAATCGACTAAAAACATCGGCAAAGAAATGGTAAAAATGCTTGCAAATCGGGCAAACATTGGCTATACAACTGGTGGGCATACTGGTGAAGATGTATTCTTATATTCATACGGGCCATCAAAAATTACAGGTCTTGTAGAAAACACAGATTTAGCACATTCAATGGCACAGTTTATGGGCTTTGATTTAAATAAGCTTACAGATGATTTATATATCCCCGCTACAAAAGAATTCAAAGAAAAAGGCTATACAACTAAAATTGACTTAGCTGACAAAGAAAACCCTAAGTTTATTGCAAAAAAAAATGATGTAACCGTTACAATTCCTGTGAATAAGAACACGTTGATGTATGAGGACACCTCAACAAAGACGACAAAGACTCATACTTTCGACACAATCAATGTCTACAACGGCACTGAATTTTACGTTTCAAAAAAAGTTTTAAATGTAATCAAATAATAAATGGGGTGCTATCATAAGTTGAGATAATTAACTGATGATAGCATTTTTCTTTTGCTCAATATGTATCGCAACAGCCCTCAAAAGATTGCCAACTCCATAATCTGCTTAATATCCCCCTTTTTCATCCCATTATTTTAGAAACGGGAGACTTTTGTAACTGCCGCTGCCACTTTCGTTTGCTGAAAGAGGTAAAAAATAATACCGACATTTTTCATTGAATTTACTTTGATTTTACTTTTATTCATTAAGCTTAATATAATGCGTTAAAAATGGTAATAATAAACAATATAAAAATTATTCGGCACATCACCAAAAGTTGTGGATAACATTTTTTTAAATATATGCCTTGTATATTAGTTGATTGGAGTAGGGGCTGGTCGTGCCCAGTCGGAACGGAAATCAACTACACGTTATGGTGTGTTCATCCATTAAGCGAGCGTGCAATAACGCAAGGAAGTTTATCGTTCACGACCTTTTACCAAAAGTTAGGAATGACATTTATTAAAACGTATGTTATTTATATAAGTTGAGCGGAATGGAGACTGAGCGACTCCTTGGGGATTAATCCTGAAGCGAGCCTATCAGAGGAACAAGGCTAAAAGGTAGGGCGTCCCACGGAAAACGTACAGTTGGAAACGAAAATCAATCACTCGTTATGTTATGAGCCGGCAAATTAAGTTGGAAAAACGACAATAATAAACCAATTTCTTTTCTTCCATTTTAACTAACTTTTCCAAAATCTTAATTTTACCTTAAACTTTTCTTATGATTTAATGAATAATTTAAAATTCGGCAACATTTTTCTCCACTTTCCGTCAAAACAGTGATAAAAATTTAATAAAAGGAAAAAAGGTTACTAAAAATAACTTGAAAAAATATGTATTTTTTTAGTATATTTACAAAGTTATATTCTTTTTTCATTTATAATTGGAGGTGGACATATGCAATCCATCAAAAATAATGAGCTTTTTCGTTTTATAGGCTTTACGTTATTTTATTTCATCATTTTGGTGCTCTTGTTTCTTATTCATGGCTTCC
Source organism: Lysinibacillus sp. G4S2 (assembly GCF_030348505.1). Classification (NCBI taxonomy): domain Bacteria; kingdom Bacillati; phylum Bacillota; class Bacilli; order Caryophanales; family Bacillaceae; genus Lysinibacillus; species Lysinibacillus sp. G4S2. Next base: position 4,514,947 of record NZ_JAUCFJ010000002.1, read on the forward strand.
ATGATATGAATGCAGGACCATTTATATATACTGAATTTTAAGAAAAGGAGATATATATTATGTTAAGTATTTTAGAGGCTATTCAAAATGTGGCACACGAACATCCACATCGAACTGCATATCAAACCAATACTGATTCCTTAACGTATGGTGAGCTTTGGGACCTTTCTGATCGTGTAGCACAGTATTTAATGGCTCTTGATTTGAAAAGACAACAACCCATTGTCGTCTATGGGCATATGTCACCTTTACAAATCGTTGCCTTTTTAGGTGCTGTAAAGGCTGGGCATCCTTATGTACCTGTTGACTCGTCTACACCGTCTGAAAGGCTTCAAATCATTATAGAAGCGTCTCAGGCTTGCTTACTACTAAAGACTGAAACGTTAAACACACACCAGTCAGTTCCTGTAGCTGAGGTAAGTGATATAGTGACTCAAACTACGAATATTTCGACGCAGCCTTCAACATGGGTTCAGGATCAAGAAATTTATTATATTATTTACACATCTGGTTCTACTGGGAAACCAAAGGGTGTCCAAATTACAGCCGATAATTTAGCGCACTTTGTTGCTTGGATGCATGAATACTTCCCATTACAAGAATCTGGAGTATTTTTAAATCAAGCGCCTTATTCCTTTGATTTATCTGTGATGGATTTATATCCTGCACTCGTTAGTGGGCAAACGCTTTACGCAATTACGCAAGAGCAAATTGCTAATCCAAAGGCGTTATTCGAATCATTGGCTACTTCTGGTATTCGAGTTTGGACTTCCACACCTTCCTTTGCGAAGATTTGTTTAATGAACAAAGAGTGGCATCAGGAGTTAATGCCTTCTTTAAATACTTTTTTATTCTGCGGAGAGGTTTTACCAATATCCTTAGCAAAAGAATTAATGCAACGCTTCCCACAAGCATCTATTTTTAATTTATATGGGCCTACTGAAACAACTGTTGCAGTATCCTATGTAGAAGTAACAGCGGAGCTTATGGAGCAATTTGACCAACTACCAATCGCCCCTCTATCTGAGCCTAATCTATCCTTACTAGAAGATGGCGAGATTATAATTTCTGGTCCAACTGTTAGTGCAGGCTATCTTGGAGCACCTGACTTAACACTTAAAGCTTTCCCTACAATAGAGGATCAACGTATTTATAAAACTGGGGACGTTGGTTATGAAAAGGATGGCTATCTGTTCTTTGCTGGACGAAAGGATTTCCAGGTAAAATTGCACGGTTATCGTTTAGAAATTGAAGAAATTGAAAAACAAATCGGCAATCTTCCACCTGTTTCTAGCTGTGTTGTTATACCTATCTATAAAGATGATGAGATTGTTTCACTAAGTGCATATATTGTTCTTCGAGAACCATTAACGGACTCTGCCTTCAAAATGACGAAGCAACTAAAAGCTTTGTTATCGGATTATTTACCATCTTATATGATTCCGAAAACATTCAAATACATTGACACTTTACCTTTAAATTCAAACGGTAAAGTTGATCGTAAAGGATTGGCGGTTATGGAGACAGTATGACGCCTTATGGAAATATAGGTTTTTTCATCATCATTGGTATTATGTTACTGCCAACAATTATTTTAGGGCTACGTGGGAAATCAGCTAAACGCTATAATATCTTTATTTCGATAATCATTTTAGCTATTATTTTTGGTAACTCCCTTAACGGCTCAATTTCTCTTATACTATTTACTGTTTTTCAGTTAGTATTAATTATTGTTTACCAAAAATATCGATTACAGAAGAATAGCACTTCCGTATTCGTAATCGCTGTGCTATTGTCAATTTTGCCACTTGTACTCGTGAAGGTTCTGCCAATACTTGGTCTTAAAAATCTATTCGGGTTCTTAGGGGTATCCTACATTACCTTTAAAGCGGTACAAATGATTTTAGAAACACGCGATGGCTTAATTAAAGATAAAATTTCGGTAGTTGAGCTTGCCTATTTCTTACTGTTCTTCCCAACAGTATCATCAGGACCTATTGATCGTTGGCGACGCTTTTCTAAAGATATGCACACAGTGCCGTCTGGTCAAGACTATCAAAAGTTACTGTTAAGTGGGATCAATTATATATTTGTAGGCTTTTTATATAAATTTATTGTGGCTTATTTAATATATAACTACACACTTATTTATTTACCAAATCAAACGTATAACTATTTGACACCTTTTCAAGGGCAAATAGCGTATATGTATATGTATAGTTTTTATTTATTTTTCGATTTTGCGGGCTACAGTGCTTTTGCGGTTGGTGTCAGTCGCATCATGGGTGTTCAAACGCCTATTAACTTTAACCGACCATTCACAAGTCGTAATATTAAAGACTTCTGGAATCGCTGGCATATGAGCCTTTCATTCTGGTTCCGAGATTATGTCTATATGCGTTTCGTGCTTTGGATGACGAAGAAAAAATGGATTAAAAACAAATACACAGTTTCGTATCTTGGCTTCTTTTTACTATTCTTTTTAATGGGGATTTGGCACGGATTGGAATGGCACTTTGTTGTCTACGGTCTCTACCATGCCTTGTTAATTATCAGCTTCGATAAATTTGAACGCTGGAATAAAAAACGTAAAATTTGGCCAAAAAATAAATGGACACATGCAATAGGAGTGTTTATCACTTTTAATGCAATTTGCTTTGGCTTCTATATTTTCTCAGGAAGATTATTTTAAACAACGGCTCTGTTCATGTTAATCGCTTATAACACAGCCTAAACAATAAAGGAGATTTATAAAATGGATAAACAACAAATTTTTGAAATGCTAGTAGAGTTATGCGAGGACGATATCGTTTTAGAAAACCCAGATATCGATCTATTTGAAGAAGGACTTCTTGATTCATTCGGTACCATTAATTTATTAGTAGAAATTGAAAACCGCTTTGACATCTCAGTGCCAATTACTGATTTTAACCGTGAGGAATGGAACACGCCAAATCGTATTGCAGCGAAATTAGCTGAAAGACAATGATTAAGAAAGGCTTTATATCACTTTTAATTGCTTTTGTTCTTTTTGCTGCATTTTTGTTCTTCCCTAACTCCTGGATAAAAGCTTTTATTTCAGATGAAGATGTAGAGCAAGCAAAAACTAGTATGTCTCCGTTAGTGTTCCAGGGTATGTATTTCCAGGAGCGGATGTTGCAGGAGCCTAATTCCTTGCCTTTATATGGCTCCTCAGAATTAAATCGTTTTGACCCCTTCCACCCTTATAATTATGCGCGAGCTACGGATGCCCCGTACACGACATTTATGGTTGGGCGAGGAGGTATGCAGTCAATTACACACTTTTTAAACTTTGCTGCACAGGAGAAAAATTTAAAGGATAAAAAAATTGTATTCATCATTTCTCCTCAATGGTTTACGAAAAAAGGAATGGATGAATTACATTTTTCTCCTAACTATTCAATGTTGCATGCCTACGATTTAGCCTACAATAAGGACATTGATGAAGACCTTCGAAATCGAGCAATGAAACGACTTCTAGAGTTTGATACAGTAAGTCGTGATCAACTGTTAAAAACCATTTATGAATATAAATTATCAGATGGTAAGAAAAAACCTATTATTGGGCGTCTTGCAATGATGGCTGGTCGTGTCCAAAAGGCTATGCTAGAGAAAAAAGATTTGTATTACTCGATTTTCCCTCGAGAGTCGCATAAATTAAAAGATAAAGACGAACTAGTTACGAATCAAACATTTGAGCAACAATTGAAAAATGCTGAGGAATATGGCGAAAAACGTGTATCCAATGATTTAATGATTGAAAATAAATTTTATAAACGACTTGTAAATTCGAATTTATCTAAGTTTGAAGGAATGCGAAAGAACGAAGATTATACGAATTCACCCGAATATGAAGATTTTCAGCTAGTCATTGATGTGTTAAAGGATGCTGGTGCAAAGCCATTATTCATCTCTATTCCAGTAAATGGTCATTGGTATGACTACACAGAATACCCTGAGGAACGTCGACAAAAGTATTACGAAAAAATGAATAACATCTTAACTGATGCGAATGTTCCATATGTTGACTTCTCTGGCCATGAATATGATCCGTATTTTATTATGGATACCATTCATATTGCATGGAAAGGCTGGGTATATCTAGATCAAGAACTAGACAAATATTGGGCACAGCAAGAAGTTGTTAAATGAACGAAGAGACAGTCTAACGTGTTAATCACGAAAGACTGTCTCTTTTTTTCAAAATACTATTGTATCAAAGAAATAAAGGTGTCACTTCGACAAAACGAGGGGTTGATCCTTTGCAATTGAGGACTTTTTTGGAGGCATCGGGGCGACAGATGTTTTTTGTGCGAAAGCGCAGTGCAAACGTAGCGACAGCGACAAATGTTTTTTGTGCGAAAGCGTAAGCGAAGTTAGTCACGAAGGCTTTATCACAGTACGTAATGTTTTTAACCTTCGTTCCCCTATTCACTTCGCTGCAGGGTCTCATCTGTGACACTGATTCCCAAGGAGTCGCCCAACCTCCATCAGATGGAAGTTTATTTCGATACCTTCTTAATTTGTTATTCATATTTCATAACCCAATATTTTTCCTTTTCCCCTTCTTCGTTTACCTTCTTCCAACCATTCTTCTCATAAAATTTCAACGCTATATGATTTTCGGATACACATTTTAATCTTAACGGTTTATTCATTTTTTTAATGGAGGCATTTAGTAAGTGACCCCCTATACCTTTACCAAAGTAATTTGGATTAATAAATAAATTATGAATAAAATTATCTGGCAAGTATAATGATGCAAATCCAAGTAGATGATTATCCTCTTCCGCTACAATTATATGCTCTCCTATAGTATCTTTATCAAAATCGTCTAATGTCATTTCTTCTAAAGCCGCCCAATGGAAATTTTTACGACGCGATTCCAGATAGATTTTTCTTAATTCCGGGTAATCTAATTTATTCGCCTCTCTAATATTCAGATTCTCACCTTTTCTTTCATAATATTTATGAGTCACTATTGAACGAAAAAAGTCTAAGTTCTTCAGGATCATTGGAAAGTTGGACTAATCTTTCAAACTTCAAGCCTATTTTTTCGAGTAGCTTTGCTGAAGCGTGATTATCTTGAGTTGTGATAGCCACTATACGATTTAGCCCTAGTGTATCTAAACCATATGCCAATGTCGCTGAAGCTGCTTCATAGGCGTATCCTTTGCCCCAATACTGAGGAAGAAAAGCGAAGCCAATATCCACATCTTCTAGCGAGTCTCTTTTAACTAGACCACAAATGCCTATCGGGCTTTGATCTTCTTTTCTTTCAACTAAAAAAAAACAAAAGCCAAATTGCTCATACGTGCGCATTGCTCCATTCTTTATATATTCACGCGCATCCTCTACTGTTCTCAAACCACGATCACCAATGAACTCTAGCCATGAAGGATCATTCATTAGCTCAAGAATAAAATCTGCATCATCTGTTGTTTGTAAGCGAAGGGTAAGTCGTTCTGTTTCAAGAATTTTCATCGTATCCACTTTCCTTTTCAGTATTTTATTCTCCATTTCCTAAGCCTATTTTACACTTATATTCATAGCATACGTTTTGGTGATGAGCCAAATGAAATCCATATATTTTATTCCTTACGTTACTGGGTATGTGGTACTCTCCTATTAAAAGCTACATTTAAATAAATGTCACTTCGATAATCCTATTTAATGGTTAAATCCTTAATCGTTATATTCAGTCGCTTCGCAGAATCGATTATTATAGATCTAATCGTTTGTATATCATTTAAACTAGAAAGCTTCATTTGAAGTACTACTCCCCCTTTTAAATCGCTCATATTCTCTACTTCTATACTAAAAACTTGAACAAGCTCATTTATAAAAGAAGTTATTCTATCATTATTTCTTTTCCCAACATATAATAAAACCTTAATCTTATATTTTCTAAAGGTATCGGAAAGTAAATACTGATTCAATGCCCAAATATAAGTATCTTTTTCAGCATCATAATCGCTTGGATCTCCAAAATATTTTGTTTCACCACAATGTTGACAAATTGCTATATTACGAACATGATATACACCGATACCGGGCTGTTCAACATTCGCATATACTTCATAAGGAATAAATACATCATTTGAACAAAATCTACAAATAACAGGCTCATTAAAAATCGTAATACGACTTTTTTTCTGCATTAAATTACTTGTACTCATTCTTTTGTTACCTCCGTATACTCAATAATAGATACATGTTTTTGTAACGTATGGTCAAATCGATTCTTTTCTTGAAACATTCGGATATCACCACATGACGTACAGTAAAATGATTGCAATGTGAGTTGATCCGTCACCGTTTCACCTAAAGGATTTAAATCCATATAAACTTCACGATGTTGAAATTGATCGTTCTGACAAAATAAACAAATGAGCTGCTTGTCACGAATTTTTATTTGATACGTTCCTCTTCTTCTAACCATTCATTCACCCCTATTCAAAAATGGCTCTTCACCAAAAAGTGTGGTTGATTTCCGTTCCGACTGGGCGCTTTCCTGGGGGCGTCCGATGAGCCGCTTCACTCGCGTTGCTCGCTCCAGGGTCTCATCTGTGACGCTGATCCCCAAGGAGTCGCCCAGCCTCCACTACAATCAACTAATATACAGTGCATATATTTAAAAAAATGTCATCCACAACTTTTGGTGATGAGCCTCAAAAATACCAATCTTTACTAATGCGCTCTATACAAATATAAGTTCCAATTTTCAATAAATTTACCATCATCAAAATCCATTTATTGAAGAAAACTGCAACGTCAACGTCAGTACAATAAGTTCAACAACAAAAATAGCGAAAACACTTCTTCTTAGATCCCTTCATATACAATTTTCTCTCACTTGCCTATCTTTTCCCTAATATGTTGAGAAAATAGTAATTCCAATTTCTACACTACGAAGGTTCATCTAAAAGCATATAAACGAAACAAACACATCCATTCCATTAAAAGCATCACAAGGTTTTTTACAATATTTGCCGAATAATAATCTATAAAGCTAGTTGCCTTCATTAGGGCAGTAAATTCATAAAAGGTGAGGTTGATTTATGAGAAAAATTTTTATTATCCTACCGATATTATTTTTGCTATTTCTTTCAGGCTGTACTAATCAAAAGAATACAGAAATAGCGACCATTTCAAGTAATGCCGATTCTAAATATGTGAGTACTTTTAAAGATTTAAATTTAGGGATATTATACGATTTTGATTTCAAATTAAATGATGCTGACAAGCGTTGGATTGATCTTTGGGTTGAAAGTTACAAAGATGGGCAATTGGAATCTAAGTCATTAACAACACTATCTTTCGGGCAAAGTCCAAACAAAGTAAAGGAAGGTAATATAGGATTTGGCATCATAAAAACTGATGATGAATCTTTTGCTTTTCTTTATGGACCAGGCGTTCAAGTAACCCCTCATAAAATCGACAAAATTCAATCTGTTGCTGGTATTAGTGGATGGGATTATGCAATTGGAGATAAAACAGTCAAATTAGAACTAAATGAAACCTATTTACTGGGTGTATACAGAGAATCAAAAGGAAACTCTATGCGAACATACGATTTGCAGGACGAAAATGAAGTAAAAAAAATGATAGATGATGACCGTCTTGTATAATTATTAAAATTAAAAATAGATGATAGATCAAATTAATTAAAACCTAATTTCTAGGGCATAAGGTGCATTTGAATTATAGTGGGGGATTTTGGGTTTATCCTGCCTGAGCAGTTATCTTGAGGATCCGAGCGCTTTTCTGCCCCACCTGATCACTTTTCTTGGGGACCCGATCACTTTTTCATCCTACCTGATCACTTTCCTTGGATACCCGATCACTTTTCTGCCCTACCTGATCACTTTTCCTGGGGACCCGATCACTTTTCTGCCCTACCTGATCACTTTTCCTGGGGACCCGATCACTTTTCTGCCCTACCTTCTTGGACACCACCTGAGCAACAAAAAAATCGCCTCAAAAGTATTTGCATACCTTTGAGGCGATATTAGTGAAGCTACTAAGTAATAGCTTATTTTAAATTGCGAGGAATTAAAAATCAGTCGCCCTGCTGCACATCATAGAAACATACGATTAAAAACGAAACTACAACGCCTGTTGATCCAAAACAATTTTACATATGATTTATCCGCCTAAATAAAAAAACGCACCAAACGCGAAACTGGTGCGTTTAGTGACGACAAATAAAAATAACGCCCATTAATGAGTGCCATCATATAAATCATATTTTAAATTGTGCTCAATATATTCTGCTTCTTCCTCGGGCGATAGTAAACGAATTGCTTTCCCTGAATTTCTTGATTCATCGCCACCTTGAAGTTGCCAAATTTTGTTGTGCTCGTCAACGGCGTTTGAAAAATCACCTTTCGACCATCTTTCCAATATTGAAATGTAAAGCTCTTTAAACTTATAATCGTTCATTTTGCATACAGCCAACAATCGGTCAACTTTTTCTTGTGTTATTTGCTCGTGACCCCATTTTACTTTAGCTTCAACCTTTTGATGAGACATGCTGTGAATGGCTTCGTTCACTTTGTGTTCTATTAAGTTGTCAGGATAAAGTAATTCTTCTTTTGTAACAGTTTTACTTTCAAGAATTGCTCCATTATGTTCAACAGTTGCTTTTTCTTCCTTGGGTGTAGGTTTTTCTATTTGTTCGGTGAATTTGAAGTAACTAAATGCTCCACCGAAAATGATTAAAATTACAATGATACTGATAACTGATTTTGTTTTTCTCTTCATGTTATTACACCTCAGTAATTTTTTATCTTTATGTAATTATGTATTGGATTATATTAGGCTCATCACCAAAAGTTGTGGATGACATTTGTTAAAACGTATGTAATATAGAGGTTGATTGGAGTGGAGGCTGGGCGACTCCTAGGGGATTAGCGTCACAGATGAGACCCTGGAGCGAGCAACGCGAGTGAAGCGGCTCATCGGACGCCCCCTGGAAAGCGCCCAGTCGGAACGGAAATCAACCACACGTTTTGGTGAAGATCCTTATATTATGTAATTAGGATAATAATAACAGAATGTTGTAATAGGGTTCAATGAATATTTAATGTGGTCAACTCTGACTTTATTGAATTAACGAGCAAGATTTCTTGTTGGTTAAAACATATGGGTGCGTCACGAAACATGACGCACTTCAAGGGTGTGCATAATGTGCATGACCTCAAATGGTATAATTAGAGGTTATAGCCTTTATACCAATGGTTCCCAAAGTTCATGCAGTGAACTTTAAAATTTTCATTGTTCTAAGGTTCATGTGGTGAACCTTCACTTTTCTTTTGCATTTCTTCAATTTGTTTGGCACGTATTTTTTGTCGCTCATGCATTTCTTTAACGTGACATATTCTTCCGCAACCAAATGCGTGTAAAACGACCTCAACGATTTAATTACAATGTTAATGTTAGTCGCCTTTTTACCAAGATTTAATTGATGTTGAATATATTTTTTTACATGAACTGTAGAAACGTCTTCAATTTCATTCACCTCATGAAACTCGTCCAGATATTGAATAAAGTGAGTTGTATTGTAGTTATAAGTTTCTGTTGTTCTGATTGAAATAAACTATCGTACTTCGTTAATTCAATAAAAAAAAGAGCTGCAAACGCAACTCTAATGATCTTCAGGTAAAGCACTCCGTTAGTTGAATAACTCTCCTCTATAATAATCTTAAACAATTAGGGTCTTTTTTTTTAGGTTTTCTTTCAATAAAAAGTATTGAATATGAATTAGTTTCTTTCTAATACGATATTTGGATAAATAGGGTCCTTTAATTCAAATTCATACGTAATTCCGTCTACTATTCCTACTACCTTTTCACTATCATAAAGGTCGAGCATAAATCCTGCCATTTCTTTAGCAGTATGATACTTTGGTAAAATGCCGGCTAATTTAACATTTTCTTGGAGATCATAAGAACGTTTTATAAATTCTGTTTCAGTAGAAGCAGGAGCTAAAACTTTTGCTTGCATATTTGCCCCTTGAGCTTTTAGTTCGTGTGAAAGCCCTTCTGTAAACGCACTTACATAAAACTTAGTTGAGCAGTAAGTAACAGCATCTGCAACAATTCTATATCCCCCACCTGATGAAACATTGATTAATTGAGTTCCTTCAATATTCGAGTAATCTCGTACGAAAAGTGATGACAAAATTGTTAGAGCTTCGATATTTAAATGTAACATTGTCTCGATTTTATTTAAATTTTGTTCTCCGACAGATGCAAAATTCCCAAACCCTGCATTGTTTATCCAAGTCTCAATTTGATAATTTTTAAGCCCTTCATAAAGCTCATATACATTTTTACTAACTGATAAATCAGTTGTTCGAATAATAACGTCTAAATCTGAATTAATCTTCGCTATTTCTGATTTTAATTTCTCAAGCTCATCAGTTCTGCGGGCAACTAGGACTAAATTTTTTCCACGAAATGCAAAAGCTAAAGCAGTTTCATAACCAATACCTGAACTTGCACCTGTAATAACTGTATATTTCACTTATATTCCTCCTAAATGATACTCTTTACTTGTGTTGTTCAAATTAATTATAATTTGTACAGTTGTTATTATATTCCTTAGAGTAAACTCTAAGTCAAATCCTTTTTTGACCCTTAATGTTTCTATAAAAAATGGAGGTAAATAAATATGTACACGATCGGTGAAATAGCTCAAATATTAGGGGTTAGTACACACACGCTACGATATTACGAAAAAGAGAGTATCATTCTCCCGGATCGAAATGAATATGGAGAAAGACGGTATACTGATTATCATCTAAAATGGTTAACTTTTATTTTAAAATTGAAAGAAACTAAAATGCCCATAACACAAATTAAAGAATATACCAGTCTATTTAAAAAAGGAGAACAAACTACTGAAGCAAGGTTAAAACTTTTAGAAGATCATAAAAGTTCTATTGAAGTTCAATTAAAAACATTACAAGAAACATATATAATGCTAGATAAAAAAATATCAACATATAGAGAACTTATTCGGAATAAGGAATAATTTTATTAACAAAATATATTACTCAATTAGCTCCGTTAGATCAAAAAGAAAAGCTACCTTTATTCGGTAGCTTTATCTTAAACTCTTGTACCCGTTACTTGAAGAACATCTAAAGTGTCCCCTTATATTTCTCTGGTTTTCTACATAACTTTCAATTATTAGCCCACATTCAGTACAAATAGTATATTCAACATCATACCCAAAGCTTAACTTATTAGATGGATACATAACTGAATACAGGTGTGTTGATTAACCATTTTTATCCACCATAATTAAATTAGAAGGATCTGATTTCCGCTACGGGCTACTCGTTTTGTTGCTGTCGCTTCAGATAAAACAATTTGTCGCTGACGCTTCGCTTTCGCACAGAGCAAGGCTTCCTGCTAGCGAGCGTCGAGTAGCCCTTCACTACATGCTCTTCATCATAACATGCGGTTGATTTCTTTGATAGAAAGAGCTTGTTTTTCGATAAAAGCCCAAATAGTTTCGATAAAATGAGATTTTGTTTCGATAAAAGCTCAAATAGTTTCGATAAAGAGCGATTTTGTTTCGATAAATCTTCAAAGTATTCCTATAAAACGAACGAAAGTAGCTTTAGCGATTCTGTTTTGGGGCTCGACACTAAATAGCAACAAGAAAAACCCTTTCTTCGATCAATAATAAACCTATTTTTCCCTAATCAACACGCCTGAACTGAATAACTACTTTGTTGATGACCTACATAGCGCCATTTTGCTCCTTTCCCGAAAATCTTTAGATTGGTATCATTTATCCAATCCGTTTCTAAATTAATTAATTCTGACAGCCTAATACCCGTATCAGCGAGCATGGCTACAAATACCTTATTTCTTGCATTTAAATACGTTTTAAAATCGTATGCTTCTATCATTTTTGCAACTTCTTTGTCTGTAAATGTTTGAATAACGGTCTTATCTTCTTTCAACAGCTTGGTGCGAGCCATAATGTTTAGCGTGACATATTCTTCTGCAATCAAATACTGAATAAAATCCGTCGTATTGTAGTTATAAGTTTCAATGGTTCTATCTGAATAATTTTTAATCTGTAAATCAAAAATAAACTCCATTAACAAATCCTTTATGAACACACAAAAAACCTCCTATCCATGAGTATTTTAATACCCATAAATAAGAGGCTGACACAATACAACTGTATTGCACAATTTATGCTGATGTATGACATAGCTCAAACCTTGCTAAAATGTCGTGTATGACAAGGTTCAAGCTATTTTCCATACAAATAAATGATTACTTCAAGTTATAGAATGAATTTAAACCAAGGTACTCAGCTGTTGAACCAAGTTGGTCTTCGATGCGAAGAAGTTGGTTGTATTTAGCTACGCGGTCTGTACGTGATGGAGCACCTGTTTTAATTTGGCCAGCGTTTGTAGCAACTGCGATATCAGCAATTGTTGCATCCTCAGATTCACCAGAGCGGTGAGAGATCACTGCTGTGTAACCAGCGCGTTTTGCCATTTCGATTGCATCAAATGTTTCTGTTAATGTACCGATTTGGTTTACTTTGATAAGGATTGCATTACCAACACCTTGCTCAATACCAGCCGATAATTTTTTCGTATTTGTTACAAATAGATCGTCACCTACTAATTGTACGCGAGCGCCGATACGATCTGTTAATAATTTGTGTCCTGCCCAGTCGTTTTCGTCTAAGCCATCTTCAATTGAGATGATTGGGTATTTATTTGTAAGCTCTTCGTACCAGTCAACCATTTCTTCAGAAGTTTTAACAACACCTTCACCGTCTAAGTGATATTTGCCATCTTCTTTATTGAATAGTTCAGATGAAGCAACGTCCATTGCAAGTTTCACTTCTTCACCTGGTTTATAGCCAGCTTTTTCGATTGCTTCTAAAATTACAGTAATAGCTTCCTCGTTAGAACCAAGGTTTGGTGCGAAACCACCTTCATCACCTACAGCTGTATTATAGCCTTTTGCTTTAAGTACTGCTTTTAAGCTGTGGAAGATTTCAGCACCCATACGTAATGCATGACGGAATGATTCTGCGCCTACAGGCATTACCATGAATTCTTGAATGTCTACGTTGTTGTCAGCGTGAGCGCCACCATTTAAGATGTTCATCATTGGTACTGGTAGTTGTTTTGAGTTAAATCCACCAAGATATTGATAAAGAGGTACATCTAAATAATCTGCCGCAGCATGTGCAACTGCCATCGATACGCCTAGAATTGCGTTGGCACCTAGTTTACCTTTGTTTTCTGTGCCGTCTAGCTCGATTAAAGCTTTGTCGATAACTACTTGGTCAAGAACAGAATAGTTGCCTTCTAACTCTTCAGCAATAATTGTGTTTACATTTTCAACTGCTTTTAATACACCTTTGCCTAGGTAACGTGAGTTGTCACCGTCGCGTAATTCTACTGCCTCATATTCACCAGTAGATGCACCTGATGGCACGATAGCGCGACCAAAAGCGCCTGATTCTGTAAATACTTCAACTTCTACTGTTGGGTTCCCACGTGAGTCTAAAACTTCGCGCGCATAAATCTGTGTAATAAATGGCATAATTAATTCTCCTCTTTTTCAATTAATGATTGTCCTGTCATTTCAGAAGGTTGTGACACCTCTAATAATTCTAACATGGTTGGCGCCAAATCGGCTAAAATGCCACCATTTCTTAACATTAAATTTGGTTTTGTCACAATTACTGGAACAGGATTTGTTGTATGAGCTGTCATTGGCTCCCCTACTAAAGTAAGAACTTCATCAGAGTTACCATGGTCAGCTGTAATAATAGCTGCGCCACCTTTTGCAAGGATCGCATCTACTACTTTACCAAGACATTCATCGACTGCTTCAATGGCTTTAATCGTTGGCTCTAACATTCCACTATGCCCAACCATATCTGGGTTAGCGAAATTAAGAATGATCCCATCAAATTTATCGGCCGCAATCTCTGCAAGCAATGCATCTGTTACCTCGTAGGCACTCATTTCAGGTTTCAAATCGTATGTGGCAACCTTTGGGGATGCAATTAAAATACGCTCTTCACCGTCAAATTTCTCCTCACGGCCACCACTCATAAAGAATGTAACATGCGGATACTTTTCTGTTTCTGCAATACGAAGCTGTGTTTTGCCATTAGTAGCTAACACTTCACCAATCGTATTTTTTAAGTTGTCATTTTCATATGCAACTTGAGCATTTACCTCATCACTATAATGTGTGAAAGACACAAATTTTAAATTTTGTGGGTGATTCGCTGATAAAGCAAAGCCATCAAATTCATTATTTGTAAACACTTTTGACAGTTGAATAGCACGGTCAGGACGGAAGTTGAAGAAAATAACAGCGTCATTATCGTCAATCATTGCCACTGGTTCTCCATGCTCTTGAACGCTAAATGGGATGACAAATTCATCTGTTACATCGCGCTCATAGGATTCTGCTACACCACTTCTCGCACTGTCAGCTGTTTGACCAACACCCTCTACTAGTACATTGTAAGTAAGGGCTACACGATCCCAACGTTTATCACGATCCATTGCATAATAACGACCATGAATGGAAGCGAATTGACCTACGCCAATTTCCGCCATTTGTTTTTCTGTTTCTTCAATATAGTCTAAAGCCGTTTTTGGCCCAACATCACGACCATCTAAGAAACCATGTACAAAGACTTTATCTAAGCCTTGTTGTTTTGCAAGCTTTAATAGTGCAAACATATGCTCATAATGGCTATGAACACCACCATCTGAAAGTAAGCCCATAATATGAAGCTTTGATTGATGTGCTTTCGCATGTGCAATTGCATCCAAAAATGCTTTATTCGTAAAGAAATCCCCTTCACGAATAGATTTGTTTAAGCGTGTTAAGCTTTGATAGACAATACGTCCAGCACCGATATTGAGGTGACCAACTTCAGAATTCCCCATTTGACCATCAGGTAAACCTACCGCTTCACCTGATGCAGTTAATGTTGAGTGTGGGAATTCATTCCAAAAACGATCGAAATTAGGTTTATTTGCTTGGGCTACTGCATTCCCGAACGTTTCATCACGGAATGCAAAGCCATCTAAAATAATTAATGCTACTGGCTTTTTAGGCATTTGCTGCCGCCTCCAATAATGTTAAATATGATTCTGGTTGTAAACTTGCACCGCCAACTAAAGCGCCGTCGATATGTTCTTTTGATAATAGTTCCTGAATGTTTTCAGGTTTTACGCTACCGCCATATTGAATTCGTACAGCATCGGCCGTTTCAGCGTTATATAATTCTTTGACTACTGCACGAATTGCGCCGCATACTTGGTTTGCATCTTCTGCTGTAGCTGTTTTACCTGTACCAATTGCCCAAATCGGTTCATAGGCAATCACCATATGCTCCACTTCTTGTGCTCCAAATCCAGCAAGTGCAGCTGTAATTTGATGAGCAACCTTTTGCTCAGTAGTCCCCGCTTCACGTTCCTCAAGCGTTTCACCACAGCAAATAATTGGTACGATATTATGCGCTAGTGCTGCAGCAACCTTTTTATTGATTGCTTCATCTGTTTCATTATAGTATTCACGTCGTTCAGAATGACCTAAAATAACATAGTCTACTTCCACACTTGCTAGCTGTGCTGGACTAATTTCTCCAGTGAATGCACCTTCGTTTTCATAATGCATCGTTTGTGCGCCAATTGCTAGCTCTGATTCACTAGCAACCTGCACAAGTGTAGGTAGATAAAGTGCTGGTGCACAAACAACAGCGTCTACTTTATCGTTTGAAGGGAGTTTGTCCTGTATAGCATCGACAAACTGGATCGCCTCTTCAAATGTTTTATACATTTTCCAGTTACCTGCAATAATTGGTTTACGCATCGTTTTGCCTCCCAAATTGTATTATTTATCGTTTAATGCCACAATTCCTGGTAGCTCTTTACCTTCCATTAATTCAAGTGATGCACCGCCACCAGTTGAAATGTGGTCCATTTTATCGGCAACCTCAAATTTTTCAACTGCTGCTGCAGAATCCCCGCCACCGATCACTGTATAACCAGTTGTTGTTGCCATTGCGTCAGCTACAGTTTTTGTACCATTCGCAAATTTATCCATTTCAAAAACACCCATTGGTCCATTCCAAATAATTAGTTTAGAATTTTTAATAACCTCTGCATAATTAGCAGCTGTTTTCGGACCGATATCTAAGCCCATCCAATCGGCTGGAATAGCGTCTACATCAACAATTTTTGTTTCTGCATCTTTTGAAAATTCGTTTGCGACAACTGCATCGATTGGCATATGTAATTGCACGCCTTTTGCTTTTGCCTTTTCAATAAAGGATTTTGCTAGGTCGATTTTATCTTCTTCTAATAAAGATTTACCGATATCATGACCTTGCGCTTTAGTAAATGTGAATGATAAACCGCCGCCGATAATTAGGTGATCTACCTTTTCTAATAAGCTTTCAATAACGCCAATTTTATCTTTAACTTTGGCACCACCGATAATGGCTGTAAATGGACGCTCTGGGTTAGATAAAGCTTTACCAAGCACATCTAATTCCTTTTGCATTAGGAAGCCAGAAACAGCTGGTACATGCTTGGCAATTCCTTCAGTTGACGCATGTGCACGGTGAGCGGCACCAAACGCATCATTGACATAAACGTCCGCTAATTTTGCAAATTGCTCTGCTAATGCTGGATCATTTTTCTCTTCTCCAGCGTGGAAGCGTACATTTTCAAGTAGAATCATATCGCCATTTTGCATGTTTGCAACAGCTTCTTCTACTTTTTCACCAATTGACTCATCTAATTTAGTCACCGGTTTACCCATTAATTCAGCTAGACGAATTCCTACAGCAGTTAGGCGCATATCTTCTTTTACTTCACCTTTTGGACGACCTAAGTGAGAGGCTAAAATAACTTTGGCACCTTGCTCAACCAAATATTCAATTGTTGGGATTGCTGCTCGAATACGTGTTTCGTCAGTAATTGCACCATCTGCCATCGGTACATTAAAATCAACACGTACAAATACGCGCTTGCCTTTTACATCAATATCTTTCATCGTCTTCTTATTTAACATGAAGAAACCCCCTTCAAAGTTTTAGTCGTGAATTTCCTGGATTCACCCACCTTGGCTCCTCACATCATTCACGTAACTGTTTTAGATAAAATATGCGGTCCATCATCACATAGGATTGATTCTGTTTAACAAGCCTTTTCGGAATGAAGTACCCTTTTACTTGCTTTTATAGTAGCAAAAGTCGCGTTCTATGTCTTGCAATTGCATAATCAGTTATAAGGAAAGCGACCATTCCTTATATTCGGCATGCATCCATCTTATATACGTATAAAAAAGAGTAAGGGTAAATTTCCCTTACTCTCATTACCCTTGTATATTATATCTTTTAGATATTATAAAGGCTATACTTTTTATGCGTAAAAAGCGGTATTATGTCACACTTTTTACTTCAACTTTCGAATTATGACACTTATTTATTGTGTAATCCTTTTTCTGCGATATATAAAGCTAAGTCCATTAAACGAGTAGAGTAACCAATTTCGTTATCATACCACGCTAGAACCTTTACCATACTATTTTCTAATACCATTGTAGAAAGACCATCTACAGTTGAAGAGTTATGGTTACCATTGTAGTCAATTGAAACTAATGGTAGTTCGTTATATCCTAAAATGCCTTTAAGCTCGTTTTCTGAAGCTTCTTTTAATGCAGCATTAATAGTTTCTTTTGTTACTTCTGCTTTTAGCTCCACTACTAAGTCAACACATGAAACGTTTGGCGTCGGTACACGCATAGAGAAGCCATCTAGTTTACCTTTTAATTGAGGTAATACTTTTGACACTGCAACTGCTGCTCCTGTTGTTGTTGGAATCATTGACACTGCACCAGCACGTGCGCGACGTGGATCAGAGTGCGGGAAGTCAAGGATACGTTGGTCGTTTGTGTAAGAGTGAATTGTTGTCATCATACCGCGTTGAATACCAAATTTTTCATCAAGTATTTTAGCTACTGGTGCTAGACAGTTTGTTGTACAAGAAGCGTTCGAGATCACGTCATCTGTTTCTGGATTGTAGTCCTCGTGGTTAACACCCATTACAAATGTCGGCATTTCACCTTTCGCTGGAGCTGAAAGAATCGCTTTTTTAGCACCTGCTTGAATATGCTTGCCTACTTCTTCCATCGAGCGGAATCTACCTGTACATTCAAGTACTACATCAACCCCTAGTTCACCCCAAGGTAAATTAGCAGGATCTTTTTCTGCATAAACGTTGATTTTTTTCCCATTCACTACGAAAGAATCGCCTTCTGCATAAACATCAGCATCGTAGACACCATGTACTGAATCATAAGTTAATAAGTGTGCGAGCTGACCTGCATCTGTTAGGTCATTTACTGCAACTACTTCGAATTCATCGTGCTTCATCGCTTCACGAAATACTAAACGTCCAATACGTCCAAATCCATTGATTGCTAATTTTAATGCCATTGTCAATTCCTCCAATAATGTTTATATAATTATTTTTCGCCACTGACATCTAAAAGTGGCTTTATGCTCATTCAGAGAGTGTTTTAACACCCGCTGAGAAACGAGTTACAAGTATTTTCCCACCGTTAAAGATGGTAGTTATTTAATTTATAAAGAAGGTAATCCTTCAGCGATAGTTTTTGCGGCTGCCTCATCTGTTATAAAAATTGTTTGCTTTGGTGCTACCTTAAAGTACGATAGCATTGCCTTCACTTTTTGTTTACCAGCAGCAACTGCAATGACTTGCTTACTTCTTTGAACTTGCTCGAACTGAATACCGATTGTTCGAATTCGATGTACAATTTCGCCTTCTGCATTGAAATAATAGCCAAATGCTTCACTAACTGCACCCTTTTCTTCGAGAATTCGCAAATCCTCAGGTGATGAATTACGACGAACAGCCATTTCCTCTGCCGAGCCAATACCATGAATGACACAATCTGCACGATCATAATAATCCATCATTTCAGTTACCATCGGCTCTGTTAACATTGCTTGATAAGCCTGCTCACTTAAATGCTCTGGTAAAAACAAGGTACGATACTGTGTATCCATCTGCATGGCGAAGGTTGAGACAAGAGTATTGGCTTGCATTTGCATTTCATGACCAATGCCTCCACGTGCAGCAACAAATGTAATATTATGTGTATCAGCTGGTTGTAAAAATTGCGTGAGTGATGCAACCGACTTTCCACCAGTGACAGCTACTATCTGACCTTCAAAGCTTGTTGATATAAATTGATGTGCTGCCTCTTTTCCAAGCAATGTTAATACCGTATCGTCTTCATTGTAATCACCTGGAACAACAATTACGTGCTGTAAGCCAAAATGATTTTCCAGTTTTTTTGCTAGCTGTGTAAGACCAGACCATTCATAGATAAGTGCTCTTAGTTTTTCAATAACTACTTCACCGTCGTCTGTACATACCATACCCGATTTTTGAGAATCTAATAACCCTTGTTCACGTAAAATATCCGTTTCTTTACGAATTTCTCGTTCGGTCATTTTAAGTGAATCTGCAAGTGTTCGACGCCCAATTGGCTGCATTAGCTGAACTGTTTGCAAAATACGATATCTCAATTGAAGAAGCGGATACATTTCTGGAAGTAGCCTTTGCTGTGCCTCAGGTACAGATAACATATTTATCTACTCCCTTTTTAATAGCTATGGGTTACTTTTTGTCCCGCTATATAAAATTATGTCCCACTTATGATTTCATTATAATCCTCTTTATAATAAAGAGCAAGTAAATGCTATGTATTGGCATAAAGAATTATTATTTACAGCAAAGTAGCTTATTTGCGCCTATGTTGGGGTTCATTGGATGAAACTTTCACTGAATCTGCTAATGAGCTTTAAAATAAAGTTTGATCATAAGTACGCTACAAACATGGATTCTACAAAAGAAAAATTCCACCTATTTTGAAAAGATGAATTCTTATCCGATAGATTTAAGGTTTGATTTTAATTGTTCATTTTCTTCATGTTCGACAATCGCACCCGCTAGTTGAAAACACATTTAGCTGGGGGACACTTACCTTAACGATAGTACCTGAACTAAATGTGCGTACTTACTTATGTGCGGTTTGTTCTTTATACTCGAGAAGAAATAAATAATTCTTGGGAGGACTAAACTTTGAAAACTCTAGTTATCGTAACTCACCCTAGCATAGATACTTCAGTCATAAATAAGCGATGGGTAACTGAACTTAAAAAATATCCGGAAAAATATACTGTACACGAATTGTATAAGGTGTACCCTGATGGAAACATTGATGTAGAACAAGAACAAAAATTGGTTGAGTCTCATGGGAATCTTGTTCTTCAGTTTCCTATATATTGGTTTAATTGTCCGCCTCTCTTGAAAAAATGGCTTGACGAAGTATTTGCTTACGGTTGGGCTTATGGTTCAAATGGAGGGAATAAATTAACGAATCGCAAAGCTGCTTTAGCAGTGTCTGCAGGAATTAATAAAAAAGATTATAGTGAAGAGGGAAGATATCGCTATACACTCGAGCATTTATTATCTCCTTTCGAAACTACCTTCCAATACTGTAATGCAGATTATCGTTCGTTCTTTGCGTTTTATGGCACAGAAGAAGCACCTAGTATGGAACATGAACAATTTACAGGAGAATTGGAAAAAAGCTCACAAGATTATTTGAATTTTGTTGACAACCTGTAAAAGATTGCTTTTTGAATAAGATAAAGAGGCTTAGACAAAACCTCATTTTTCTGCAGGGAAAGTGGAGCGAGGCGCAACGGCAGCGACAAAAATCTTTAATGAGCTGCAGTTTTGAGATTTATCGAGAACTTTTGATTGTTTATCGACCAACTTTTTTAATTTATCTACCAACTTTTTTAATTTATCTACCAACTTTTGAAAAATATCGACATCTACCTTCATGCAACACTCTCTGATCGCACTGATAATTTACGCCGCTTATGACATAAGCACATTTTTTTACGCAAAATAACATCAAAAACGCGAGAAATCAACGTTTCTAAAATTGATTTCTCGCGCTTTTAAGGTTTTGAGCAGTTATGTCCCAGCCTCTTCGATTGAAACAACATAACTCTGTGCTTACCTCTGTAAAGCCTCTAGAGCTGACAAACGGTTTCTCTCTCCCCACTCGCACATCATGTTTAACACAGGAATGATTGAAAGACCACGTTCAGATAATGAATATTCAACTTTTGGAGGTATTTGAGGAAACTCCTTGCGAATGATAAGGCCATCTGTCTCCAAATCTTTTAACATGGTGCTTAGCGTTTTGAAGGGAATGGTACCGATACAGCGCTTCAATTCATTAAACCGCATAACCTCATTTTCAGACAGCCAATACATAATAATCATTTTATATTTTCCACCAATTACGGACAACGTGTATCCAAAGCTAGTGTTTTTTAATTCCACGCCGGTCGGAACACAGGTTTCACGCATAAATTACACTCTCCTTTTGGCAAGTATATGATACAAAGATTGCATACTATATAATAGATAATTATACATTATTACCTTGTTATATATAAAATGAACATTATCCGGCTCTTCACCAAAACGTGTGGTTGATTTCCGTTCCGACTGGGCGCTTTCCTGGGGGCGTCCGATGAGCCGCTTCACTCGCGTTGCTCGCTCCAGGGTCTCATCTGTGACGCTGATCCCCAAGGAGTCGCCCAGTCTCCACTACAATCAACTAATATACAGCGCATATATTTTAAAAAATGTCATCCACAACTTTTGGTGATGATCCATTATCATTAAATGTCTAATTTAGTCCACACTTTAATATAAATGATTGGACTTTGTAATAAAGTTTAATCTAATAGGAGTTGGATACCTCTTATTAGTAAAATCCTTGACCATTTTGTTTTTCAACACAATGAAAAACTCGTAACCAATTTGACATGGCTACGAGTTTTTAGTTAGCTTATTTTGTGAAAGATAATATTGCGTTTTTCTTAAATCCGCCTAAAGCTTTTGTTGCTTCATTTTTATTTGTGTATTCAAAAATACGAACGTCCTTTTTCTCAAATACTGTAATAACCCACATTGTAAAATCTCCCTTCAAATATGTTTATGTTTTTGTAATATAACAACCACTAAAAATCGTGATACTTTTGTAAACTGTTTTATAACAACCTCTTACTTGATTCCTATTCTACTCCGATTTTTTAAAAAATAAAGCCTAATGTGAAGGTCTTCACAAACTGTTCAAATTCATAACGCTTTCATTGAACAATTTGTGAATTGTGGATATTACCGCTAAAGATTTGGGTAAAGCATAATCCGTGGGCCAACAGTGTTTTATGTGCGAAAGCGCAGTGCTAACGTAGCGACAGCAACAAATGTTTTTTGCGCGAAAGCACAGTGCTAACGTAGCGACAGCAACAAATATTTTTTGCGTGAAAGCGTAGTATAAATGAAGCGACAGTAACTGATATTTTTAGGCTGAGTTCCTCTATTTCAGCGAATGGATATCCAAAAAACTGCTGAAATAAGATAAAAAATTCTGCTCTTTCTTCACTGCCACTTATATAGCAGGAGAAATGCAGAATTTTTAGTGTAGATTTCATTCACTTAATGTTTTGCTTCATTAAATGAGCGATTTGCTGCTCATTTGTCTGTTCGATTTCTTCTAATTTTTGAATCACTAATTTCTGTCTATCATTAGAATGGTCCTGGCTTAACTTCTTCTTACCTTCCATACTTGAGATTTTTAATTTAAAACCTTGAACCCCTTTGTTTAGATTGCTTACACGTTGTTCATCTACCTGAGTTAGGCTATATGTGCTGTTACTGTGTTCATATTTTTCAATCATGTTGTTAAATGATTTTATTAGTTCATCATTGTGGTCAATAAGCTCTATTTCACCATAAACATGTACTGCTACATAATTCCATGTTGGGACAGCTTGATTTGTTTCATACCATGATGGAGATATGTAGCAATGCGGTCCGTGAAACACTGCTAAAACTTTTTGGTTTTCAATACCCCTCCATTGAGGGTTACCTTTTGCAAAATGTCCAATTAAACAGTCTTTTTTGTCATTGAACAATAATGGAAGATGTGTTGCATAAGGTATTCCTTCATGGGTTGAAAAAAGTGTCGCAAAACTGTTCTCCTGAATAACTTCTATCATCTCAGAAATATCTTTTATTTTAAAAGCCGCTGGTATGAACATCAGCAAATTCCCCCTTTGTTATTCACTACATAAATTCTCCATCAGTGTGGCGTAATCCAAATTGCCGTATTGTATAACTTGCCCATCTTTTTCTACTACCGGAATCATTAACATATATTTTTCATGTATGCTCTCATCTTCTTCAATATCAATAATTTCAATATCGAAATGTATATCCTCCTGTACAAGCTTTAATGTATGCAGTCCCTCTACACATAATCCACAATTAGCTCGACTAAAAAATTTCACGTTCAATTACAGCACCTCCATAAAGTAATTATAAAACGAAACAGCTATCTATAAGTAAGATACTGTAATCCCCATTACTTGCCAACTCTCTCATTCTCGTGCTAGCATGACTCCTTCTACTTAACTTATTAGTATTAAGCCCTTATAATAAGTCCTCTAACTAGAAAAAAAACTGTGCAAGCAACTTCCTGCACAGTTTTTTCTCGAATTATTTTTTTAAATGACTATCTAAGAATTTTAGCATTGCATTATAGAATTCAATGCGATTTTCTTCATTTTGGAAGACATGACCTTCATTTTCTTTCAACATGTACTCCACTTCAACGCCTTTTGCACGTAATGCCTCAACGATTTGATCAGATTCAGCTTTATTTACACGTGGATCATTTGCACCTTGAGCTACAAATAATGGCGTTTTAATTTTATCCACATGGAAGATAGGCGAAGCAGCTGTTAATAGTTCTTTATCCTTCTCTGGATGCCCTACACGTTCATAAAGTTGGTTACGCATTGTTTCCCAATATGGAGGGATTGTATTTAATAATGTAAAGATATTCGATATTCCTACATAGTCAACTGCTGCTGCATATAAATCAGGTGTAGTAGTTATACCAGCTAACGTTGCATACCCTCCAAATGATGCACCGTAAATTCCGATGCGTTCTGGATCTGCAATACCTTGGTCAATTGCCCATTGTACACCATCTGTAATATCATCTTGAATTTTCAGACCCCATTGTTTATTACCCGCATCTAAAAACTCTTTTCCGTAACCCGCGGAAGAACGGAAATTCACTTGTAACACGGCATAACCACGGTTTGCTAGTAGTTGTACTTCTGGATTAAAGCCCCATATATCACGCGCCCATGGACCACCATGTGGATTGACGATAAGTGGCAGATTTTTTGCCTCTTTGTTTTTCGGCAAAGTTAAATAACCGTTAATTGTTAAGCCATCTCGACTCTTATATGAGATTGGATGCATTTCTGCAAGCTCCTCTGGGTTTAACCATGGGCTTAATGTAGCCATTTCTGTCAATTCATCTGTTGTTGAATCGTAGTAATAATATTTTCCGTAAACAGTGTCACTTGAAACGCTAACAATGAATTTTGTCATATCTTTGTTGTAATCATTAATACCCAATTCACTTTCTTGAACGCCTAATTTGTTTTGAATTTTACGGAATACTTTTTCAAAGTCCTCATCAAAGAATTGATAATGTAGCTTATCTGTTATATATGAACTGCATAATAATTTATCTTTTTCAGCATTATATAATACACCTATTATATCCACTTCTGGGTTGGACATAATTACTTCTTCTTTGCCTTCTAAATCATATTTAACCACTTCTACTTTATCTCTTCCTTTATTAGAAATTGCGTAAATATATTTATTGTCTTTTGAGAAAGAAAAAGGGTTTACTACATCTCCTGCTTCTAATTCAATAAATGGCTTGAATTCATCTTTTTCTGAATCACGATAAAGAACAGTACCAACTACGCCATCTGAAGCAACTGCCATTCGTACTTCTCCATTACTATCTGCTAACCAGCTACTAATATTACCTGGGTTTTTAGCGACACGTGTAGTTTCTCCAGTCTTCACATTCAGCTTGTACACATCAAAGGCTTTCGCATCTTCTTTATTCATCAAAATAAGGATTTCGTCTTTAACCCCCTGCAAATCACTTAAAAACTTAATCTTCACATTTGGATAAGGTGTTAAATCCTTTTCCTCATTACCATTAAAAGATGTCGAATAAATGTGGAAGTTTTCGTCCCCACCTTTATCCTTTAAATATAGTAGATTACCATCTTTCCAGAAAGATCCATCGATATCGCGATCAGTTGAACTAGATACACGTACTGGCTTGCTATCATCGTTCATTTTTTTCACGAAAACATTTGAACGATTTTCCCATTCAGCATTATATGTAATGTAATTACCGTCTGGTGAGAGTGAATAGCCAACGTTTCCTGGGTTTTTCATGAAATCTTCTACGGAAATTTCTTTCACACCTTCATTATTTACATCGCTTTTCACAGCTTTAGCATTGTTTAAAATTTTCTCTGCATCTTGTTTAGAAATCGTTTCACTATTTGAAAGACCTTTAAATAAACCAAGCTTATTGGCTTTTTCTTGATACTCAGCAAGTGTTACTTCTTTTTCCTCTTTATCTAAAGCTCTTACTAAAATACGTGCCGCTTCATCACGTTTAATATTCGCGCTTAAATCTTTTAATTCTTCACCTTTAACCCACTGATTAATGATTTGCTGACGCATTGTCTCTGATCCATGTTGGAATGTTAGAGCTGTGACAGTTAAATCTAAAAATTCCTTAGCAGATAAACTTTCCTCTTTTACTTCTACTTGACTACTAGTTTCATTAGCAGCGCGCACTTCCTGCATAGATACAGGAATGACTACAGATGTTGTTAAAATAACCGCTAATGATGCTGATAAAAATCTTTTTTTCAAAATGATTCCTCCTTTAATCAGTCGCGTAATGTCATTTGTCGATACAACAAAATCATAACAATTTTAGTATTTTTGTCAATCATTAGTTATACAATTGAGCAAGATGAAAACGATTTAGTACATAAATAGCAAAGCGAAAACTCCTCTCGTGATGTGTCTAGTTAACAAAAATTATTGAATCCATAAAAAACTGTGCAAGATATCCCCTGCACAGTCTTCTTTTATATTATTTTTTTAAATGACTATCTAAGAATTTTAGCATTGCATTATAGAATTCAATTTTATTTTCTTCGTTATGGAAACCATGGCCTTCATTATCTTTCAGCATATATTCAACATCTACGCCTCTTTCACGTAATGCTTTAACAATTTGATCAGATTCAGCCTGATTTACACGCGGATCATTTGCCCCTTGAGCTACAAATAGCGGCGTTTTAATTTTATCAACATGGAAGACAGGTGAAGCAGCTGTTAATAGCTCTTTATCCTTCTCTGGATGCCCTACACGTTCATAAAATTGGTTACGCACTGTTTCCCAATATGGAGGAATTGTATTTAATAATGTAAAGATATTCGATACACCTACATAATCAACTGCTGCTGCATATAGATCTGGTGTAGTAGTGATACCAGCTAAAGTTGCATAGCCTCCAAATGATGCACCGTAAATTCCGATGCGTTTAGGGTCTGCAATACCTTGGTCGATTGCCCATTGTACACCATCTGTAATATCATCTTGAATTTTTAGACCCCATTGTTTATTACCAGCCTCTAAAAACTCTTTTCCGTAACCTGTTGAAGAACGGAAATTCACTTGTAATACGGCATATCCACGGTTTGCTAGTAGTTGTACTTCTGGATTAAAGCCCCACATGTCTCGAGCCCATGGTCCACCGTGTGGATTGACGATAAGAGGTAGGTTTTTAGCCTCTTTGTTTTTAGGTAAAGTTAAATAACCGTTAATTGTCAAGCCATCTCTACTCTTATAGGAAATTGGATGCATTTCCGCAAGCTCCTCTGGGTTTAACCAAGGGCTTAACGTTGCCAATTCTTTTAATTCATCTGTTGTTGAATCGTAGTAATAGAATTTTCCGAAAACAGTGTCACTAGCAACACTAACAATGAATTTTGTCATTTCTTTGTTGTAATCATTGATGCCTAATTCACTTTCAGAAACACCTAATTTGTTTTGAAGTTTACGGAATAATTTTTCAAAGTCCTCGTCAAAGAATTGATAATGCAGCTTATCTGTTACATAGGTACCGTATAATAATTTATCTTTATCAGCACTATATAATACACCTGCTACATCCACGTCTGGGTTGGACATAATTACTTCTTCTTTACCTTCTAAATCATATTTAACTACTTCTACTTTGTCTCTTCCTTTATTAGAAGTTGCGTAAATATGTTTATTGTCTTTAGAGAAGGCAAGTGGCATTACTTGTTCCCCTGCTTTAAATTCAATAAATGGCTTGAATTCATCTTTTTCTGAATCACGATAAAGAACAGTGCCTTCTACACCGTCTGAAGCAACTGCCATACGTACATTGCCATCACGATCTGCTAACCAGCTAACAATATTGCCTGGGTTTTTAGCAACATGTGTTGTTTTACCAGTCTTCACATTCAGCTTGTACACATCAAAGACTTTTGCATCTTCTTTATTCATCATAATAAGGATTTCGTCTTTAACGCCCTTTAAACCACTTAATAACCCAACTGTTACATTTGGATAAGGAGTTAAATCTTTTTCCTCATTACCGTTAAATGATGTTGAATAAATGTGGAAGTTTTCGTCGCCACCTTTATCCTTTACATATAGTAAATTATCATCTTTCCAGAACGATCCGGCGATATCACGATCTTTTGAGCTAGATACACGTACTGGCTCGCTATCGTCATTCATTTTCTTTACGAAAACATTTGAACGATTTTCCCATGGAGCGGTGAACGTAATGTAATTACCATCTGGTGAAAGTTCATAACCGAAGTTACCTGGATTTTTCATGAAATCTTCTACAGAAATTTCTTTCACGCCTTCATTACTTACACCATTTTTCACTTTTTTTGCGTTATTCAAAATTTTAACCGCGTCTTGCTTTGAAATTGTTTCACTATTTGAAAGACCGTCAAATAAACCAAGCTTATTTGCTTTTTCTTGATACTCAGCAAGCGTTGCTTCTTTTTCCTCTTTATCTAAGGCTCTTACTAAAATACGTGCCGCTTCATCACGTTTAATATTCGCACCTAAATCTTTTAATTCTTCGCCTTTTACCCACTGATCAATGATTTGTTTACGCATTGTCTCTGAGCCATGCTGGAATGTTAGAGTTGTGACAGCTAAATCTAGAAACTCCTTTGCAGATAGTTGTTCCGCTTTTACTTCTACTTGACTGCTAGTTTCATTGGCAGCGCGCACTTCCTGCATAGATACAGGAATAACTACAGATGATGTTAAAATAATTGCTAATGATGCTGATAAAAATCTTTTTTTCAAAATGTTTCCTCCTTATATCAGTACACGTTATATCGTTTGTCGATACAATGAAATTATAACAATTTTAGTCCTTTTGTCAATAATTGATAATATTTCAGATAAGAGGCTGATCACCATAACGTGTGGTTGATTTCTTTGCTAGAAAGAGCTTGTTTTTCGATAAAAGCCCAAAAAGTTTCGATAAAATGAGATTTTGTTTCGATAAAAGCTCAAATAGTTTCGATAAAGAGCGATTTTGTTTCTATAAATCCAGGATGTGATGCTCTTAGTTTTCGTTCCTCTACATGCTCGCTCCAGGGTCTCATCTGTGACGCTAATCCCCAAGGAGTCGCCCAGTCGGAACGAAGATCAACTAATATACAGAGCGTATATTTTTAAAAATGTCATCCACAACTATTAGTGATGAGCCAGATAAGTGGCTAATTTCCTCTACAGGCTACTCGCTTTCCTGCTGGCGGTCGAGTAGCCCTACACTACAATCAGTTAAAAATGGGAATATATTAGCAAAATAGCACCAAAAAATCCTTTATCGTCAATAAACCTATTTTTTTGCCAATCAATACACCTGATTATATTTAATTAAAATTGGCTCATGGCATACTTTTTAACAAATATCATTCACAACTTTTGATGATGTGCCATAAAATTTCTCTTTTAATCCTATAAAAAAAGCGAACTGAAATAAACAGCTCACTTTAGATACAAAGAATTCATTAAAATTTCCGACTTGCACCACCACCAGCAGATGAGCCTCCTCCGAATCCACCAAAGCCACTACCTCCAGAACCGCCACCAAAACCACCAGGAAAACCGCCACGTCCACCTGAACGAGGTCCTCTTCCCCTACCATTTGACATAAATGTATAAATAATAAGTACTATAATAACGAGTAAAATAAACATCCACGTCGGCATTTCTTCATCGTCAACATTCTTTTCAGGTAGCTCTCCATCCCAATTGTATTCTTGTGCGACAGTTTGAAATACTTCAGCATACGTTGCTTTAAATGCCTTATCAATATTTCCAGCACTTGCATTTGGATAAAATGCTGTATCTAAAATGCGTCCCAGCTTGCCATCTGGTAATGCTCCTTCGAGACCTTGACCTACAGCAATGACGACATCATTATTGCCTTCACCTTGCCCAAATGTTGCTAATATTAAGACACCATTATTTTTTTCTTTATCACCAATGCCCCACGAACGAATCATTTTTGTAGCATACATTTTTGGTTCTTGGCCATTCATGTTATCTACAGTTACGATCATAATTTCAGCACCGGTGCCTTTGTCTAGCTGCTCTGAAAAACGATCAAGCTCTTTCTTCACCGAAGCAGACAAAACATTAGCAAAATCATGAATATACGTATTTTTCATCGGTGCAGGCATTGCTGCATTGGCAACCTTTATAGATAAAATACACATGGAACAAATGATTATAAATCGTGCGATAAAACGTTTCATTATTGTTTACCTGAATTGCTAAAATCTATAGATGGTGCCTTTTCAGCTCCCGCAGCTGCTTTGAAGTATTCTTTCTTTTCAAAGCCAAACATTCCTGCAATTAGATTTCCTGGGAAACGTTTGACCGATTTATTAAAAGTCTGCACTTCATTGTTGTAGTCTTCTCGAGCAACAGCTAAGCGGTTTTCTGTTCCAGCTAATTCATCCATTAATTGACGGAAATTCGCATCTGCCTTTAAATTTGGATAATTTTCAACGACTACTAGCAATCGACTAAGTGCCCCGTTCAATGCATCATTGGCTACCGCCTGTTCCTCTGGACTACGTGCACTCCCCATTTGTGCACGTGCCTCTGTAATGCTAGTAATAACTTCCTTCTCATGATTAGCGTATCCTTTAACAGATTCTACTATATTCGGAATCAAATCATAGCGACGTTGTAGCTGATTTTCGACTTGAGCCCATTTTGAATCAACACTTTCTTCGGCTGTTACAAGGCTATTGTATTTTGGAATAAATAGTAAGGCCAATACAACAAGAATAATAACGATAATCCCTATAGGTCCAAATATTTTTTTCAATTTACAACCTCCTTCGTCTTCTTTTCTATACCAACAGTAAAAAACATCTTTATTCTACATATATGCAAATACTTTATTGCCGTATGAAATTTGTCTAAAATGCCATACTTAGTACTGTAACAAACTATGATATTGAGGAGGCGCTTTTTTTGTCACAATCGTTTCATAACGAATCATCAAACCAAACATCATCATTCAACCAACAACAAAGCCTAAATCATGGTGGGCATGAACTAATGGACATGCATGAAACAATTGGCGAAATCATTGCTGGTATGAATCAATCCATTGTTTTACGTCCACATATTAAGGACCCTGAATTACTTAGCATTTTGGATCGTCAATATAATTTCACATTAGGTATGTACAATACTATTGTGGAATCATTTAAAACAGGTCATGATCCTTCTG
Organism: Lysinibacillus sp. G4S2; assembly: GCF_030348505.1. NCBI lineage: Bacteria > Bacillati > Bacillota > Bacilli > Caryophanales > Bacillaceae > Lysinibacillus > Lysinibacillus sp. G4S2. The sequence goes on from NZ_JAUCFJ010000002.1 coordinate 4,545,907, forward strand.
TTCCTACAGGTCGCTATCAAATGGAGACAGGCAATAATTTTAAATTTGGATTAAATCCTGGCCAGCCTAAAAAACCGATGCAAAATGCAAGTGAACTCAACGATGAAGCAATTTCTGGCTTCCTATTAGGGGCTCAAAAAGGGGCAGCAAAATGTATGACCGCAGCGGCAACGGAAACTACAAACCCTGTAGTTCGACGCGTTGTTGCAGATAGTATTCCCAACTGCATCGAAATGGCATACGAATTATCTATTTACCAAAATATGCACGGCTACTATCAAGTACCACAATATTCTCAACAGGATATGCAAACGATGCTTAGTGCATACGACACTACAACAAATCCCCTTCATTAATTATAAAAACAAGAGCAGTCTCTACTGTGATGTCTATCACAAAGAGACTGCTCTTGTTTAATGAACTATAAAACTTTCCCTAAAAATGCTTTCGTTCGTTCGTTTTGAGGATTACCAAAAAGTTCCTTAGGTGTTCCCTCTTCAACAATATAGCCACCATCCATAAAGACAACACGATCTCCAACTTCACGAGCAAAGCCCATTTCATGTGTCACAACAATCATCGTCATTCCTTCAGCGGCTAGATTTTTCATAACATCTAGTACCTCTTTTACCATTTCGGGATCAAGTGCCGAAGTAGGTTCATCAAATAACATGGCCTTTGGTTTCATCGCTAAAGCACGAGCAATGGCAACACGTTGCTGCTGACCACCAGAAAGCTGCTCAGGGTAGTTATAAGCCTTACTATCAAGACCGACCTTTTTCAACAACTCATGTCCAAGTGCTTCCGCTTCTGCCCTACCCATTTTACGGATTTGCATCGGAGCCATCGTCACATTATCTATAACTGTCATGTGTGGGAATAAATTAAATTGTTGAAACACCATACCCACTTCAGCTCGTATCGCATTAATATTTGTTTTCGGATCATTAATCTTCACATTCTCGATATAAATGGCACCATCTGTTACTTCTTCTAACATATTAATGCAACGTAAAAATGTACTTTTCCCCGAACCTGAAGGGCCAATTACACAAACAACTTCCTTTTCTTGAATTTCATAATCAATACCTTTTAATACTTCCAATTTGCCGAAATATTTGTGTAAATTTTCAATTTTAATCATCGTGCTTCCCGCCCTTCTGTCTTACGAGGGACATAGCTATTACTAAATCGCTTTTCAATAAATGCTACAATCTTTGTTACACCATACGTTAAAATTAAATATAATACTGCTGCAACAATATATGGTTCCCAGAAACGGAAGCTCGCTCCTGCTACTACTTTACTTGCATATAAAATATCTGGAGCCGCAATAACGGTTACTAAAGATGAGTCTTTTAATAAAGCAATAAACTCATTACCTAACGGCGGAATCATTCGTCTAAAAGCTTGTGGTAAAATGACTTTTCGCATCGCTTGGTTATGTGTTAAGCCAAGAGAACGAGCTGCCTCCATTTGTCCTTTAGCAATACTTTGAATTCCCGCACGGAAAATCTCTGCATTGTATGCCGCACAGTTTAAAATAAGCGCCGTAATCCCTGACACCATATAGCCTAATGAATGTCCAAAAATAGTCGGTATCACCGCTAAGTGAATTAATAAAATTTGTACAAGCATCGGTGTCCCACGAAATAAATCTACGTACAGTTTACATGGCCAATAAATCCATTTTCTAGTCGATAATTTTCCAAGTCCTAAAAATAGCCCTAAAAGAATTCCGCCAAAATAACCACTGAGCGTTAAAATTAGCGTCACACCAATACCACGTATAAACATATCACGGTAGTTCCAGACTATGTCCCAGCGTAAGTCAAAGATGTCCATCCGAAAACCCCACTTCCCCTTTTAATTCCATCAAAAATCAATTTCGCATTGGCGTAATTGTTGCTGTCGCTTTGCTTTCGCAACAGAGAACATTTGTTGCTGTCGCTTTGCTTTCGCAACAGAGAACATTTGTAGCTGTAGCTGCCGATTTGCTTTCGCTACAATAACATTTTGCTATATGAAAATAAATGAGCCGCTAGCATAACTATACTAGTGGCATCATGTATTTATTATTACTTAAATTCTGTTCCTGTAATTTCTTTTAATTTACCGTTTTCTTTAATTTTTTTCAGACCTTCATTTAATAGGTTTAACAGCTCTTTATTCCCTTTTTGAACCATAAATCCATAATATTCTTTTTCAAATGCGTCATCTTTAACTACTTTAAGCTTTTCTTTTGGATGTGCCTTAATATATTCATAAACTACCGCATTATCACCAATTGTTGCGTCTACGTTTCCATTTAGCATCTCTTGAATAGCAATTGGTTGGGTTTCAAATGCCATAATATTTGTACTTGATTCACCTTGAAGCTTTTTAGCAGCTTCATGACCAGTAGCATTAATTTGTACCGAAATCTTTTTATCTTTTAAATCATCTAAAGATTTAATCTTTGAATCTTCCTTTACAACGATTACTAATTGAGATTCATAATATGGCTCAGTAAAGTCAAATGACTCTTTACGCTTTTTATTAATAGTTATCCCAGATGCACCGATATCTGTTTCACCATTCTTAATTGTTTGGAATACAGGCTCCCAACCAATATTTTGCCATTCCACTTCAAATCCCATTTCATCAGCAATCGCCTTTAAAATATCGACATCAATTCCTACAACATTACCTTTATCATCAAGCGATTCGAATGGTGCAAAAGTAGCTTCTGTTCCTACCTTATAAACTTTTTTACCACTTTCACCTTCGGATGGCTCGCTACCAGATGATGTCTTTTCTTTTGCGCCACAACCTGCTAAAACTATTGCAAATGCTGCGACGACCACAAGTAACATAGATAAACTTTTTTTCATAGCTACTCCCCCTAATTCGATTGTTTTCCGAAACACACTTAATATTTTAGTCAATTCGGAAACTTTAGACTATTAGGTCAATTATAGTGACATTATTCTCTTTAGACAATAACATTCTGTATAAAAGTAATTATTTTTTCATAAAAATTTATTTCGTTTGGGTTTTTTAGCAGAAAACGGCATTAATAAACGGAAATCTAACCTAAAATGTATATTTATACATATCAGAACTATGCCCAAGGTAGATGTTTTTTGGCAAAAAAAAAAGAATCCCCTCAGATAGGATTCTTTTTTCCGACTAGTACACTAGTCTTCACGTACAGTATGTTCACTAAAAAATAATTTGGAGTTGTTGCTTTTTTGAAGGTTTGAAAGGAACACATACGGGAATAATGCTAACTAGATAGTATTCCCATTATTTTCCCCTCTTCTCCACTAAGCAGGCTGCTAAACTACTTATTAGGAGAATGAGCTATAAAAATAAATCAATTAATCAGTAAAATGGCGCCCTCGGAGGGAATCGAACCCCCAGTGCAAGAACCGGAATCTTACGTGTTATCCATTACACCACGAGGGCAATTAAGACCACAAAAAAAAAGTACTCACTCTAGGCTTTATGAAAAGCATGATGTAGATAATCCTCATTTGAAGCATACCTGCAAAATAGTGTACTGTACTTTAACTTATGACCTTATCAATTATACAAACCTATTGCTCATAATTCAACTATAGAATGCAAAAGATTTTAATTTTTTTTAGGCTCTTCACCAAAATATATAGTTGACCGCGCATGACTACGACCGGACGCTTTAGGCAGACGTTGCCTGAGCCTTTTCGTCGCCCGTACTTCGCAATACTTTTTAAGCAAGATCAGATTTTTGTATCGATCCATTTTTTATTTAATTTATTTCACTTTAACAGGGTTAATATTTGACCTTCCCTGACTATAATGTGTATGATAAGGATACAGCTGAAACACAACGGATGTTTTTCAGCAAAAGTATTCGAATTTAGTTTTTTAAGGAGGATTTAACATGAATTTAATTCCTACAGTTATTGAACAAACAAGTCGTGGTGAACGTGCGTATGACATCTATTCACGACTACTAAAAGACCGTATTATCCTATTAGGAAGTGCAATTGACGACAATGTTGCTAACTCAATTGTTGCTCAACTTCTATTCCTACAAGCAGAAGATCCAGATAAAGATATCTCTCTTTACATTAACTCACCAGGTGGATCTATCACTGCTGGTATGGCAATTTATGACACAATGCAAATCATCAAGCCGAAAGTACAAACAATTTGTATTGGTATGGCAGCATCTATGGGTGCTTTCCTACTTGCTGCAGGTGAACCTGGTAAACGCTTCGCATTACCGAATGCTGAAGTAATGATTCACCAACCTCTTGGCGGAGCACAAGGTCAAGCAACTGAAATCGAAATCGCTGCAAAACGTATTTTATTCTTACGTGAAAAATTAAATGGTATTTTATCAGAACGCACGGGTCAACCGCTTGAAGTTATTTCAAGAGATACAGATCGCGATAACTTCATGACTGCTGAGCGTGCAAAAGAATACGGCTTAATCGACCATATTATGGATCGTAGCGACCGTAAATAAAAATAAGGACATCTCAGATTTATTATTTCTGAGATGTCTTTTTTGGTTCTACATATAATGTTGGGATGTTTTATCCGTCGTTGCGATAGGTCTATCCGTCGTTCTGGCGGCGCTTTCCGTCGCTTGGATAGTTCTTTCCGTCACTTTAATTTCTATCCGTCGCTTTGATTTCTATCCGTCACTCTGGCGGCTCTTTCCGTCGTTGCGATTGTTCTATCCGTCACTTTGATGATTCTTTCCGTCGCTTGGATAGTTCTTTCCGTCGCTTTAATTTCTATCCGTCGCTCTGGCGGCTCTTTCCGTCGCTTTGATAGTTCTATCCGTCGCTTGGATGATTCTTTCCGTCGCTTGGATAGTTCTTTCCGTCACTTTAATTTCTATCCGTCGCTCTGGCGGCTCTTTCCGTCGCTCCGATAGTTCTATCCGTCGCTTGGATGATTCTTTCCGTCGCTTGGATTTCTTTCCGTCACTCTGTTAGCTCTTTCCATCGCTTCGAGCCTTTTCTTTCCCTCGCTTTGGCCCTTCTATCCGTCACGTCGGCCCTTCTATCCACGTTTTTGGCCCTTCTATCCACGTTTTTTCCCTTTCTATCCACGATTTCGGCTCTTCTATCCGCCGCGACCTTTTCTTTCCTTCACTTTGGCCCTTCTATCCGGCATTTCGGCTTTTCTATCCACGTTTTTGGCCCTTCTATCCACGTTTTTGGCCTTTCTATCCATCATTTCGGCTCTTCTATCCGCCGCGGCCTTTTCTTTCCCTCGCTTTGGCCCTTCTATCCGGCACTTCGGCTTTTCTATCCACGTTTTCGGCTTTTCTATCCACGATTTTGGTCTTTCTATCCACGTTTTTGGCCATTCTATCCACGTTTTTGGCCATTCTATCCACGTTTTTTCCCTTTCTATCCATCATTTCGACTCTTCTATCCGCCGCGGCCTTTTCTTTCCTTCACTTTGCCTCCTTCGCCTTGCCTTCTCCGGCCTTTTCTTTCCTTCGCTTCGATTGTTCTACCCGTCGCTTTAACTTTCTATCCGCAACTTTTCCCTTTCTATCCATCACCTCGACGATTGAAGTGGCATAGCATTGACCTTCATTTTAGATTGTACAAATAGGATGGGACCTGTTTTTTCAATGTGGAAGAGCAAAAAAACTGCCCAAGATGTAAGTTTTACGTCTTGGACAGTCTCTTTGCATTATATGTTTTTTAATCTTCTTCTTCGATTAGTGCTGCCAATGCTGTAACCGCTTGCTCAGCGTCGTTACCATCACTGCTTAGAACAACCTCTGTTCCTTTTGCGATGGCTAAGCTCATAACACCCATAATGGATTTAGCATTTACTTTTTTCTCGTCTTTCTCAAGAAAGATATCTGCGCTAAAACGATTTGCTTCTTGTACAAATAGCGCTGCTTGTCTAGCTTGTAGTCCTAATTTTAATTTTACATGGACTCTTCTCTCGGTCATTCTCAAAACTCCCCTTTACTACCGTTCATTTTATTAGTTTTATCTTACCTCACTTACTAGCTAAAGAACAATACGTGATTACGCATGACATTCATACCTGAAAAGTATGAAAATTTAACCACCAATTTTTTCACCACGTCTTAAAGCATCGGCAATTTCATCGATTTTCCGTAATCGATGATTGACACCTGATTTACTAACCGTTCCACTTGATACCATTTCACCAAGTTCTTTTAGCGTTACATCTTGATATTCTACTCGTAATCGTGCAATTTCACGAAGTTTTTCAGGCAATTGATCTAGGCCTATTGAGTTTTCAATAAAACGAATATTCTCTACCTGACGTAATGCTGCACCTATTGTTTTATTTAAGTTTGCAGTTTCACAGTTGACAATGCGATTAACACTATTTCTCATGTCTCGCAATATACGAACGTCTTCAAATTTCATCATTGCTTGATGAGCGCCAACAATATTAAGAAAATCAGAAATTTTTTCTGCTTCTTTTAAATAGGTAACAAAGCCTTTTTTTCGTTCAATTGTTTTTGCATTCAACTCAAATTCGTTCATCAAATCCATTAAAGCTTCGCCATGCTCTTTATATAATGAATAAATTTCTAAATGGTAGGCTGATGTTTCTGGATTGTTGACAGAGCCACCTGCTAAAAATGCGCCTCGTAAATACGCTCTTTTTTGGCCACTCTTTTCAATGAGCTTTCGAGAAATAGTATGATTAAATTGAAAGTCGTCTGAGATGATTTCTAAATCAATTAGTAGCTCACGTGCACCTTCTCTTACACGGCAAATGTATACGTTATTTTTTTTCAAACGCATTTTTTTTCGAACAAGTAACTCTACATTATATGGATACATCTTTTTCATAATCGTATAAAGTCTTCTTGCGATTGCAGCGTTTTCAGTTTGTACGTCTAAGCTTAACTGTTTATTAGCAAAGGATAATGAACCATTCATACGAATTAGGGCAGATACTTCTGCTTTCATACAATGATTGTCCGCTTCTATTTGGGTTAATTCCTTTTTGGTTTCAGAAGCAAAAGACATATCACGCCCTCCTTTCAACCTTTAGTTCTATGTATATGTCCATCTTATCATATACAAATAGCGCTTTATGATTCTATTATTGGTTCACTTTCTGTTTGCTTATAGATATTTGCGTAATCTACAAGCCATTTTGCAACGTTTGCTGCATTATGACGAACCGTTCCGTCTGAACGAATCGTAGCAATATCTCGTTTAATAACCTCTAATCCCATACTTTCAAGCTTTGCAACGTCAAATGTCACTGGCTCCGCACATTCTTCCTTATAAAGCTCTTTTACAGGATGAGGTAGTTTTACATCATTCACCAAAATAGAATCTATAAAGGAATCTCCAACATGCTTGTATAAAGCTTTAACATGGTCACCTGCTGTATAGGAAATAGTTTCACCTTTTTGAGTCATTAAATTACAAACGTATATTTTTCTTCCCTTAGCTTTTACAACAGCCTCCCCAATTCCTTTTACAAGAAGGTTTGGAATAATACTTGTATATAAACTTCCCGGACCAATTAAAATATAGTCAGCACGATAGATTGCTCGAATAGCCTCTGGTAACGGTTTCACGTTTTCAGGTACTAAAAAAACACGACTAACTCGTTTTGTTGCCATCGGAATTTTAGATTCACCTTCAATTACTGAACCGTCCTCAAGCTCTGCATGTAAATTTATCTTTTTATTAGCTGCTGGTATAACGCGACCATGGACCTTTAAAACCTTTCCCATTTCACTAATAGCATGGTTAAAATCCCCAGTAATGTCTGTTAAAGCAGTCAGCATTAAATTACCTAATGAATGCCCACTTAAATCTTCTGATGCTGAAAATCGATATTGAAACATTTGCTCTACAAGCGGTTCAACATCCGATAAAGCTGCGATAACATTACGAACATCACCAGGTGGTGGGATATCATAGTCATCCCGTAAGCGTCCTGAAGAACCACCGTCATCAGCTACTGTCACAATTGCAGTAATTTCAAATGGGTGGTGCTTGAGCCCTCGTAATAAAGTAGAAAGCCCTGTACCACCACCTATTACAACAAGCTTTGTTCGCTTCTTTCCCATTCACTCAATCCTTTCTACGATTGATGTCACGATGCGTGATAACAGTATTTTCCTTACTAGCTAAATATGCCCCGAAATATTCTGTTAATGTCACTGAACGATGCTGTCCTCCAGTACAACCAAAAGCAATAACAAGTTGTGATTTGCCCTCTTGTCTATAGAGAGGAATCATAAATTCAAACAAATCCGTTAGTTTTTGAATGAGTGTTTGCGTATCTTCAAGTGCCAAAACATAAGAAGATACCTCAGTTTGTAAACCCGTTTTATGTCGTAACTCTTCTACATAATATGGATTTTTTAAAAAACGAACGTCAAACACTAAGTCTGCATCTATCGGCATACCATGCTTAAATCCAAAAGACATGATATTGACTGAGAAAGTATTATCAGCATCACTGGCAAATTCTTTAACGATTTTTTCGCGTAGCTCTTTGGGCTTCATATTAGATGTATTATAGACAAATTTAGCTCGACCCTTCACTTCCGATAAGAGCTTTCGTTCCTGTTTAATACCATCTAACGGTAACCCATTTACAGCTAATGGATGTGCACGTCTTGTTTCCTTATAGCGTCTAACTAAAGTTGCATCATCTGCATCTAAAAATAAAATTCGTGCAACAGTATCGCCTTCTTTAAGTATATGGTCGAGGGCTCCAATTAGAGAATCAAAAAAGTCGCCACCACGCATATCCATGACAGCTGCAATACGTGAAATATTTTTACCCGAATCCCTGAGTAAGGTTAAAAATGTCGTGAGCAACGCTGGTGGTAAATTATCAATACAGTAATACCCTAAATCCTCAAAGCTTTGAATAGCTACTGTTTTCCCAGCTCCAGACATCCCTGTAATAATAACCAATTCATGTGTATTTTTTTGGCCTTCAACCACCACTATCATGCAGCTCCTTTATTGTTCTATTGATATTTGTATTTTCTCATGAAGTAATTCAAAATCAGTCGTATATTCAAACGTACCGTACTGAATGCCTGATTGTGAGATAGCAAATTGTAAATTTGTTCGATCACCTTCAGCCATTGGCAAATGTTTCAAATCCTCTGCTGGGTGCCATGCAAGTTTGCCTTCTCTAGTTTCTTCAAACGGTACACCTTCTATATCCTTTGCAACAAATGTATAAAGCATCCATTCGTCAACTACCTCATTATTTTCTTTAATAATCATCGTATAAACACCCTTTAAATGAGCATTTAATGGTGTGACATTTGTTTCTTCTTGAAACTCACGTACAGCAGCCTCATAAATTGACTCACCGCTCTCCATTTTACCGCCAGGAGCTACGTACCAGCCACGTCTTGGCTTCTGAAGTAATAATACTTGACCGTCTTTCACGGCTATTAAATTTGCAATTCTTTGCATAGGCACACCTCTAATCACTTTTGCATTCTACCTTTTATTATACCAAGACCAAACAAGGTTTGTCCTCAATTCAGAATTTTAGGAGCATTGCAATTTTAACTTCACTAACACTTACAGGAACCATGTTTTTAACTACTACTTAAACATATGAAACAACGCAATAAAAAATCAAAAATTTTATGCACAGAACAAATGCGCTAAGCGAGCGCTGGAGAGCTCGAAATAAAAGTAAACGGTCCACCACTTTAGCCCGAGAATGCCTGGTTATCCATAATTAAAAATTTATAGTTTCTTTAACAACAAAAATAGGTTGCTCCACCTATTTAGGCGGAAACAACCTACTCAACAAAATAAAAGGGGGATTGCTAATTACACTTTATATATTACACCTTTTATATGTCATTCAAGTTACAACTATATTAAGACCGTATTAAAATTGTATTTTTTTCCTTAAAATTTAATCAAGAGGATCATACCCATAATGTGGGGGATTTCCGTTCCGACTGGGCGAAATGTCATCCACAACTTCTGGTGATGAGCCAATCTCTTGATTCACTTTAAGCATTAATTTTTTCTAATAATTCTTCCACATAATGTTGTACTGCTTGTGCTGCAATACTTCCGTCACCTGTCGCTGTAACGATTTGACGTAGTGATTTTTCACGTACATCTCCTGCTGCGAAGATTCCTGGTATCGTTGTTTCCATATTTTCATTTGTCACAATATAACCAGCTTCATTTAAAATCCCTAAAGACTCAAATGGTTTAGTTAAAGGTAGCATACCAATGTAAACAAATACGCCATCAGCAGCAAAATCAGATTCTGTACCATCTACAGTTGATTGTAATGTTACACTTCCAACTTTACCATCTGCCTCATTAATTTCTTTAACAGTTGCATTCCAAATGAAATCAATTTTTTCGTTAGCAAAGGCACGATCTTGAAGAATTTTTTGTGCACGTAATTTATCACGACGGTGCACGATTGTTACTTTATCAGCAAAGCGAGTTAAGTAAACACCTTCTTCAACAGCAGAATCTCCGCCACCTACGACAACAAGATTTTTTTGCTTGAAGAATGCACCATCACATACTGCACAATAGCTGACACCACGACCTCCAAGTTCTTTCTCGCCAGGCACACCCATTTTTTTATATTCCGCACCTGTAGAAAGAATAATTGCTCGTGTTTTATATTCTTTAGCACCTGATTTTATTGTTTTATATTCCTCACCATCAATAATTTCAGTTACATCGCCATACGCATATTCTGCACCAAATTTTTTAGCATGGTCGAACATTTTTGTCGATAGCTCAGGCCCTAAAATTGTATCAAATCCAGGATAGTTTTCTACTTCTTCTGTATTTGCCATTTGTCCGCCAGGGATCCCACGTTCAATCATTAAAGTTGAAAGGTTGGCACGTGATGTATAAACAGCCGCAGTCATACCAGCCGGACCTGCACCAATTATTACAACATCATAAATTTTTTCTTCTGACATAAATACTTCCCCCTAAACAAATACTTTTTTATCTTCATTCCATATGTGCAATGAAGATAATGCCTCGGACGCAGCCAAGACTCCATTAATAATAACTACAGTATGTTCATCGTATGTGAAAGTAAAAAGTTATTCAACTATGTTGCTCACAGTCTAATTATTCGTACTTGGTAAAAACATTAAAATTTCATCAATATACTTCGATAAAGTTGACACGGATACTCCGTATTGCTGAGCTATCTCTTTTTTTGTCACCTTGAGATTACGCGAAGAGCGGAATAAATAGTCATTTGCTCCTGCAATAGCCGCTGGATTTGTGAAACGATAATTGTTAATCAATGCTTGCTCACAAAGCACAAACCACATTTGGAACATTGGTGCAATTAATGTCGTTAGTTTACCATACTGTTCTAGTAAAATTTCTGGTACACTTACTGCTCGTATAAAGCTAGCCTCTACTTTGTTTTTCATATCAAATTGATGTCCTAAAGCATAAGCGAGGAATAGCTTTTCATACGCATTAAATTGCTCAACATCTATCCATTTGGGATGCGCAATAATTTCCTGTTTATGCGCGGTGCAGCTTAGTAAAAATAAACCAAATATGCGTTCACTTGTATAATCGCTCTCCAGCTTTTCCACAATATAATCACGATCATGCTCTAATGCATCAAGCGCATATACATTTTCCTCTTGGCGCCAAGGTTCAAAGCCTTCTTTTTCTGGATCTAGCTCAAGTAGCTGTTCCCATGCACTCTTTGAAATCTCTTCATGTTCAGAAAAATACGCTGCGTGGGATAACCAGAAGTAAAAGCCAGCATCTCCCGCATAGCCACGTTTTTGCATACTACGCAACCATTTAAATGCTAAATCATACTGTCCAACAAGCGCTAATGTTGCACCCAGCTTGTAACGATGTTCCCATGTGTATGGCTGAATTTTCATAAGTACTTCTAAAAGATCCTTTAAATCCTCTTCATTTTTTTCATAATACGCAATCACAGTTAAATTACAAAGTGCATGTAAATTCCCTTTATTTTCACGTAGTACCTTGTTTAGAAGAGCCTTCGCCTGTTCTGCTTCACCAACATAAAAATAAGCAAGAGCTAAGTTGTTATAGGCCGACCAAAAATCTGGTCTATCTTCAATTAAGTCTTCTAGAATAGTAATAGCTTCTGGGAAATCTCCCTTTTCCATACAGCGCCTCGCCTGTTCCTGCCGATACAAATCTTCACCAGAACCTTCAAGCTCCTCAAAATCATCTTGCTCAAAGGCAACAAACTCTAATATTTCAGCCGCTTCAACTGCATAAGCACCCTCTGGCTCTATTTGTAAATATTGCTCTGCAAAGCGTTTAGCATCATGCATAATACCAACGCATCCAGATACCTCTGCCATGTAAAAAATAATTTCTGGATTATCTGGATCTATCTGATAGGCACGATGAAGAAGATCATACGCTTCCTCGAAACGTTGACCCTCTAACTCTATAATCGCTAATTGCAATAAAATCATTGGATCATCAGGACTTAAATCAACTGCTCGCTGTAAATATTTATACGCCTTATTCATTTGTCCGCTATTCATTGCTTGAATGGATTTTTTATAATAATAGTCGCCTGTGGGAATGAACGACACTATATTCGATTGATTTTCTTTTTGACGTTTCTTTTCCAAAATATTTCCTCCGAAACAAGAAATAAGGAACGTATCACACGTTCCTTTACACAGTAACTTCTATTATACCATACAATAAGCAATATGCCGTTATTTCTCTTCGTGACGTTTTTCCAACACATGTAGCACGTCATAAACACTTACTTTTTGTTCTTGTAGTAACACTAGTAGGTGATACATTAAATCGGCAGCCTCCCATTTCACTTCTTCAGCATCACGATTTTTTGCACCGATAACAACCTCTGTTGCTTCTTCGCCGACTTTTTTACAAATTTTATCGATTCCTTTATCGAATAAATATGTAGTATACGCTCCTTCTGGCATTTCTTGCTCACGCTTTTCAATGATATTTACAAGTCTAGAAATAATCTCAACAGAGCCGACCTTGGCATTTTGCTGAATGATCTCCGTAAAGCAAGAAATTGTACCATTATGGCAAGCTGGGCCAGCAGGAATTACTTCCACGACTAATGCGTCACCATCACAGTCCGCTTTTATAGACACAACTTTTTGTGTATGACCACTTGTTGCTCCTTTATGCCAAAGCTCTTGACGTGAACGTGAGAAGAACCATGTTTCTCCTGATTCAAGCGTTTTCTCCAATGATTCTTTATTCATATATGCTACAGTTAATACTTCTTTTGTATTAGCATCTTGTACTACTGCAGTGACAAGACCTTTATCATCAAATTTAATGTTGTCAATCATCTTACCGCCACTCCTTTTTCACGTAAGTATTCTTTTACTTGCGCTACGCTCGTTTCTTTATAATGGAAGATGGATGCGGCAAGTGCTGCATCTGCATCGACATCTTCAGCTAATACCTCGTAAAAATGGTCGGCATTCCCTGCACCGCCGCTTGCAATAACAGGAACTGTCACAGCCTCTCTCACGGCTTTTGTTAATGCTAAATCAAAACCTGATTTCTCTCCGTCCTGATTCATACTCGTTAATAAAATTTCACCAGCCCCTAAACGAACCGCTTCCTTGGCCCACTCTGTTGCTTGCCATGTTGTTTTGTTTCGGCCTCCATGCGTATAAACCATCCAGGTAGCATCTTCTTCACTATAGCGTGCATCGATGGCTACAACAATACACTGTGCGCCAAAAAAGTCCGAACCTTCTTTAATAAGCTCTGGTCGCTCTAAAGCAGAAGTATTCACTGATACTTTATCTGCACCTGCACGTAAAATGCGTTTCATATCATCTAAAGTCCGAATTCCACCACCTACTGTAAATGGAATGGCTAATGTAGCTGCAGTTTGTCGCACTACATCAACCATTGTTTCACGACCTTCATGTGATGCCGAAATGTCTAGAAACACAAGTTCATCTGCCCCTTGTTCATCATAAAACTTGGCAAGCTCTACTGGGTCACCCGCATCACGTAATGACACAAACTGTACACCTTTTACAACACGCCCCTCTTTCACATCAAGACATGGAATAATGCGCTTTGTTAACATGAAGCCACCCCCTTCAACCATTGCTCTAATAAATAGACACCTAGTTCACCTGATTTTTCAGGGTGAAACTGCATTCCCGTAATAGAACCATTTACAATAATGCCTGGAACTTTAATGCCATGATAATCCGCATAAGCGATAAGCTCTGTTTCGTCTATATCTGTTGCATAAAATGAGTGGACAAAATACACATGCTTTGCCGCTACTTCACCCTTCAACCATGAAGGCCTCTTTGTCACGACAAGCTCATTCCATCCCATATGTGGTACTCGGTACTTCCGCTCACCGTTGTCTCCACTAAATCGTTTAATGCTTCCTTTAAAAAAGCCCAAACCTTTCGTCGGTGACACCTCTTCACTTTGCTCAAATAATAATTGCATTCCTAAGCAAATTCCGAGAAGTGGTCGATTTTCAGCTTTCACCTTGTGCAAATATCGATCTAAATTCGTTTCAGCTAAACGTTTGATGGCGTCGGGAAATGCCCCAACACCAGGGAGCAACAGTGCATCTGTTGCATCTAGCACTTTTTCGTCAGCCGTGACAACAACTTCACAGCCAAGTCGTTTTAATGCCTGTTCGACACTAAATAAATTCCCCATACCATAATCAATAACACCTATTTTCACGTTAACAGCCCCTTAGTCGACGGTACACCTTTAACACGTGGATCAATTTCTACTGCTGCGTCAATGGCACGTGCTAACGCCTTAAAAATAGCTTCAATAATATGATGTGTATTATGTCCATACGGTACAATGACATGAACATTCATCCGAGCCTCAAGTGCAAATTTCCACAAAAATTCATGTACTAATTCCGTATCGAAACTTCCAACTTTCTCCTTCAACTGTGGTACACGATATTCTAAATGCGGACGATTTGAGCAATCTACAACTACTTGTGCAAGTGCATCATCCATTGGCACAAATGCTGTACCGTAGCGCTTGATTCCTTTTTTATCACCGAGTGCTTCACGAATTGCTTGACCTAATACAATTCCAAGGTCTTCAGTTGTATGATGATCGTCTATATAAGTATCACCATTTGCTTGTATCGTCCCATCAAAAAGCCCATGTTTGATAAATAAGTCTAGCATGTGGTCCATAAAGCCAACACCCGTTTTAATATCAGCCTTTCCTTCACCATCTAAATCGATTGCTACTGAAATTTGAGTTTCATTTGTTGTCCGTTCAACTTTTGCATATCGTTTCTTTTCAGTCATTGTGCTACTCCTTTTCCCATCCGCGTGATTCGACTGCACGAGCATGGCCCTCTAAGCCTTCCATACGTGCTAGACGTGCAATTTTCGGTGCATTCTCTGCCCAAGTTTTTTCACTATAAAAGACAACGCTCGATTTTTTCACAAAATCATCGACGTTTAAACCACTTGCAAAGCGTGCTGTGCTATTCGTTGGCAGTACATGATTTGTCCCCGCAAAATAATCACCTACTGGTTCAGAGCTATAACGACCGATGAAAATACCACCTGCATGCCTTACCTGTTCAGCTACAGCCTCAGCATTTTTTGTGACAATTTCTAAATGCTCAGGTGCTAGCGAATTAATGGCATCAATGGCATCTGCCATCGTTTCGGCCACATAAATGGCACCAAAGTTTTCAATAGATGCTCGTGCTACCTCTTCACGCGGTAAAGTAGTTAATTGCTTCTCCACTTCATCAGCCACTTTTTTAGCCATATGCTCAGAAGTTGTTACCAAAATGGCACAAGCCAATTTATCATGCTCAGCCTGTGATAAAAGATCCGCTGCGATTTCATCAGCAAATGCCGTGTCGTCTGCTAACACTGCAATTTCACTTGGACCTGCAATCATATCAATCGCTACCTCACCAAATACCTCACGTTTGGCTAATGCTACAAAAATATTTCCTGGACCTGTAATTTTATCAACAGGTGTAATTGTTTCCGTGCCATATGCAAGAGCCGCAATCGCCTGTGCTCCACCGATTTTATATATTTCCTCTACCCCTAAAATATGCGCCGCAGCCAGTACACCTGGAGGTAATTTTCCATCGCGACCTGCTGGAGATGTCATAACAATGCGTTTAACACCAGCAACTTGTGCAGGAATAACGTTCATCAAGACTGACGAAGGGTACGCTGCTGTACCGCCAGGAACATAAAGTCCTACTGCATCAAGAGCAGTAATTCGTTGCCCAAGCCACGACCCATCACCTAGCTCTAAGCGATAACCTGAACGCTTCTGCTGCTCATGATAAAAGCGAATATTTTGGGCAGCTTCTGTTAAATCAGCATAAAGCTGTTGATCAATACTATTTGCGCCCTCCTCTATCTCTTCCTTCGTTACACGTAAATGATCAGGGGCAAAACCATCCCATTTTTCTGTATACAAACGTATGGCTGTATCACCTTGTGCACGAACATCTGCCAATACTTGACGTACAACTTTTAACTGTTCTTCATTGCCACCTTCAAGTGGTCGTTTTAAGGAAATACCTTTTGCTAGCTTTGTTATTTTCATAGGATTTATCTCCTTTAATTCTAGGTATTCATGTATGATCGATGACTATGAGCTTCCACCTGCGGCTATTCCTACAGTGAGCACGATTTATTTAACACATTTCTTTAAACGTTTCACAAGGTCGATAATGCGTTCTCCCTTCATACGATAGCTTACTGGATTAGCAATTAACCTCGATGACACATCCGTAATAAATTCATATTCCACTAAACCATTTTCCTTCAGCGTCCGTCCTGTTGATACAATATCGACAATGCGATCTGCTAAGCCAATCATAGGCGCCAATTCAATTGATCCATTTAACTCAATAATTTCAACTTGCTCCCCAATGCCCTTATAATATTTCATTGCAATATTAGGATATTTTGTTGCGATTCTTGGGGCGATTTCATTCATCGTAGTATTAGGTAAACCTGCTGATGCGATATAACATGCACTTATTTTTAAATCAAGTAATTCATGTACTTGTCGTTGCTGTTCTAACAAAACATCCTTCCCAGCGATCCCAATATCCGCTACACCGTGCTCTACATAAACAGGAACATCCATTGGCTTTGCTAGTATAAAACGAATTTTCTCTTCTGGAATTTCGAGCATTAATTTACGGGACATTTCGACTTCTTCTGGTAAATTAAAGCCAGCTTCTAATAGCATTTGGTATGCCTCATCAAAAATACGCCCCTTTGGCATAGCAATCGTTAATTCATTCACTGCTAACGTCCTCCTGTCCCACAACAACTACTTCTGTAAAGTGTGCTAAAAAAGCTTCTTCATCAACTAGGCTATTTCTTAACTGTAAGGTAGCCTGTTTACCAGCAGCTCGAAGCGTCTGTACCTTTGCAAGAGCCGCTTCAAATTGTTGTTCCTCAAATAGCACCACTGTAGCCTCTTGTCGTTTATCAGATTGCCCATGAAGTGTTTCTAGTAAGCGATCAACACGAATACTAAATCCTGTTGCGCCTACTTTTGAGCCAAACACCTCAAGCAATCCGTCATAACGCCCACCATTACCTAATGGAAAGCCACTGCCTGTTGCAAACACTTCAAATAACATGCCTGTGTAATAGCTCATATGACTAGAAAGTGTAAAATCAAAGGCCACATAATCCGCTAAATCTGCTACTTCAAGTAGTTTAGCGAGCTGTTGCATATATTCTAATGCGTCATTTTTCCGCACATATTTTTCAATATCTTGGATTTCTTTCACATTCATAGCTTCTTCAATATATTGTAGTAATGCATCTGATTTCGTTTTAGGTAAATCAAATGATTCTACTGCTTCTTCAAACCCTACATAATTGCGCTGCACTAGAAGTGTTCGAAGTATATTTTGTTGTTCAATGCTTTCTGTATAATCTTGTAAAATGCAATTTAATATCCCTGCATGGCCGATAGTAACTTTAAATTTCGCTAACCCAAATTGCTGTAATAACTCCATTGCCGTAACAATAACTTCAGCATCAGCAAACACAGAATTGTCTCCAATTAACTCGATCCCCATCTGATCAAATTCTGCTGGTCGTCCACCTTCTGCCTCTTGTGCACGAAAGACACTAGCAAAATAAGCAAGGCGCAATGGAATCATCTCTTTTAATAATTTTGATGTTGCAACACGAGCAATCGGTGTTGTCATATCAGGTCGTAGTACTAACGTGTTTCCTTGGCTATCTACTAACTTAAATAAATGCGCATCGGCTATTGCTGATGCTTTACCGACTGTATCAAAATACTCTACTGCAGGTGTCTTAATAAATTCAAAGCCCCTACTGCATAAAAAGTCTCGCCCAGTATTTCTTACGGCCTCTACCTTTTCGTATATTTGCGGAAATGTATCGCGCATTCCAAGTGGTTTCTCAAACATTTTAATCGACGACATTTTGACACTTCCTCACATTTCACTTTAATTCACTAGAGTATTAGAGAATTAGATTATGAAAGAATTCTAACTTATTTCTTCCTTTCCGTCAATGCAACTCCTTATGAATTATCGAATAATTTCATTACTGATTATTCTGTTAATTATACGTAAAAATAAAAAAATTGAAACTTTATTCAACTGTGTAAGCTTATTTCTCCTTAAACAAGTAAATCTTTAGACAAAAAATTGTGCGTAGTGGGCTTGCACAGTTTAAGGTGTTGAAAAATAAAATCGTCAAGGAAATCTATATGAATTTTTTGGCGAGTGATTTCCGTTCCAGGCTACTCGCTTTCCAGTGGGCGAGCGTCGAGCCGCTTCCTCCGCTTCCGCTCCGTGCAGGGTCTCGCCTGTCTCGCTTTCCCACGGGAGTCGAGTAGCCTTCCACTCCAATCAAGAACCTTTATAAATGTAATTTCGTTGTTACAATAGTTTTTCAACAGCAAAAAACTGTGCACAGTAAATCATGCACAGTGTAGATATTATTATTATTTTTTTGGCGTGCTCCATTCCACTACTTCATTGCGTTTACGCTCCGCCATTTGTTCAGCTGTATAAATAATTTGCATAGGGTTACCGCCTGCAAGACAGCCAGCTGGCACATCCTTATGGACAAGGGTTGCAGCTGAAACAATCGCACCGTCACCTATCGTAACACCTGGTAGTATCGTTGAATTGGCACCAACCATTACTTCATTGCCAATATAAACATCTCCCAGACGATACTCCTCTATTAAATACTCATGCGCCAAAATAGTTGTACTGAAACCTATCACCGTATTGTCACCGATGTGAATTCGTTCTGGAAACATTGTATCTGGCATAACCATTAAAGCTAATGAAGTTTTTTCTCCAATTTCCATCTTTAAAAAAGTTCGATACAACCAGTTTTTCACACGTAAAAATGGTGTGAAGCGTCCAATTTGAATGACAACGAAACACTTCATCACCTTCCAAAAGGACACCGTATCATAAATATTCCAAAGCGAATTTGCTCCTTCGACACGGTAGCGTTCTGTTTTACGTGCCATTGACTTACCCCTCTTTCACAATTTCAAGTAAATCCGTCATATGATGCAACATATATTCTGGCTTGAACTGCTGTAAGTATTCCTCACCTTTAAAAGCCCATGCGACACCAGCCGCTCTAATTCCAGCGTTGTGTCCTGCTTCAATATCGTGTGAATTGTCGCCAATCATAATGGCCTCTTCCTTGTTTACACCAAGGCGTTCAAGGGCAAGCAAAACTGGTTCTGGGTCAGGCTTTACATTTTTCACATCATCCGTGCCAATACGGATGTCAAATAAATGACTTGCACCTAGCACAGATAGACCACGGTCAATCATCCCATTACGCTTTGTAGACACAATCGCTAACTTGATACCCATAGCCTTTAATTGCTCTAAAGTTGATACAACATCAGGATATTGAGTGACAAGCTCATCGTGATGTAATTCATTATATTCGCGGTATTTAGCAATCATTGCATCCTCTTCACCAGGAGCAATGTCACTCATTGTCTGTTTCAAGGACGGCCCAAGGAATTTTAGGCAATCTTTTGGCGAATATTGCCCGGGAAATCGCTCGTTTAAAACATGCATAAATGTTTGAATGATTAAATCATTTGTATTGAGTAATGTACCATCAAAGTCAAATAGTAATGCCTTTACAGCCATGCCCTTGCCCCCCTATTTATCATCCAAATACTTTACTGGTGGCTTTACTGTTATACGTCTGTAAATAATTGCCACAAGACCTACAACAATACCAATTATTGAAACAACCTGTGCTGAGCGTAAATCTCCTACTAAATATAGGCTATCTGTACGCATGCCCTCTATATAGAAACGACCAATTGAATACCAAATTATATAGCCGAAGAAAATTTCCCCACGATTTAAATTTACTTTGCGTAATACTAATAAAATGATTAGCCCAACGAAATTCCATAAGGATTCATATAAGAATGTAGGATGTACATACGTTCCTAATTCTTCAATATACATTTGATTAATAATCCAATCAGGCAGCCTTAGATTTTCTAAAAATTCACGTGATACTGGACCACCATAAGCCTCTTGGTTCATAAAATTTCCCCATCGACCAATTATTTGTCCAATTAAAATACTTGGTGCCGCAATATCCGCTACTCGTAAAAAGCTTATATTTCTTCTACGAGTGAATATGTAAGCTGTCACAAATGCCCCAATAAGAGCTCCGTGAATAGCGATACCACCATTCCAAATCTCAATAATCTTCTCTGGGTTTTGACCATAATAATCCCAACGCATCGATACATAGTAAATACGTGCGCATACTATGGATATAGGAACAGCCCAAAGTAATAAATCCGCAAGAAACTCCTCCGGTAAGCCTCGTTTCATAGCCTCTCTTTGTCCTACAAAATAAGCTAAAATAATACCCGATACGATTAGCAACCCATACCAACGAACTTCGATAGGTCCTAAATGAAACGCAATCGGATCAATTTCTAATAGTAATAAATCCATCTTATGCTCCTCTCATTATCCTTCTATTACTTAGGTTATTGTATCCTAATTTCTTTGGCGTAATTAAGAATCACATCCTCATTCCTCTCACTATCTTCAGAGGTGAGAGTCTCCTATAACTGTCGCTACACTAAACATTTAGTGAATGAAGATAACCATTAATCATCTAACTCATCTGTTGAAGAAATTACTTCATCAAGTCGCCTTGAAAACTCCTCAGCCGCATTAACCCCCATCTTTTTCAAACGGTAATTCATGGCAGCTACTTCAATAATAACAGACACATTGCGCCCAGGTCTTACAGGAATCGTTAATTTCGTCAGTTCTGTATCGATGATTTTCATTTTCTCTTCTTCTAGACCTAAGCGATCGTATACCTTTTCCGGGTCCCAAATTTCTAGTTCAATAATTAACGTAATACGTTTGTATGGTCGCACCGCACTCGCACCAAAAAGCGTCATAATATCGATAATGCCAATCCCTCTAATTTCTAATAAATGTTCTAAAAGAGGTGGTGGACTACCAATTAAAAAATTCTCTGATTCTTGACGAATTTCCACACAATCATCGGCCACTAAGCGGTGCCCCTTCTTAACAAGTTCAAGTGCTGTCTCACTTTTCCCTACACCACTTTTTCCGATAATTAGCACACCGATGCCGTACACATCGACTAAAACTCCGTGAGCAGCAGTCATTGGTGCAAAACAACCCTCTAAATAGTTTGTCAGCCTACTCGAAAACTTCGTCGTTGTCATATGTGTTTTAAAGACAGGTACATGTTTTTCATTGGACGCCTGTAGAAGCTCCGTAGGTACCTCTAAATCTCGAGAAATAATAATCGCAGGCGTATCCTGCGAACACAGTAAACGCATGCGCTCCAGTTTCACATCTGCAGGTAACATTTCAAAAAAAGAAAGTTCTGTTTTCCCAAGTAATTGTACTCGATTCGCAGGATAGTGCGTAAAATACCCCGCCATCTCAAGCCCCGGTCTTGAAATATCACTAGTGACAATCGTCCTTCCTATTCCTTCCTCACCAGCTAATAGTTCTAACTTAAATTTCTCCATTACGTCTCTTGTTAATACTACGACCAATATTAGTAGCCCCCATTCGCTGTAGATCTCCCGATTGGTTTAACTAGCAATCAGCTCCACTGATTGCAGTTTCACTTTATTTTAGCATGTCTATGTATAAAAGAAATGAATTTACTCTCTATTCGCTGACAGAAAAATACTCCACAAAACATAAAAAACTAGCGGTTCTCCAAATCCGCTAGTTTCTATATTGCTTTATTTTTGAGTAGCTAACCATTTGGCAACTGCTTCTGCATCTGCACCTTTAACTACACCAGCAGGCATTGCACCTTTACCATTGTTAATAACATCTAAAATTTCTTTTTCTGATAAACGAGAACCTACATCTTTGATTGCTGGTGCATTCCCTTGACCTTGTAGTTCACCACCGTGGCAAGTAATACAAGATTTCATAGCGATTGCTTCTCCATCTGGAGTAGTTGTTTTTGCACTTTCTTTTGTTGCTTTTTCTCCGCCGCCACAAGCAGCTAAAAAGATTGCAGATCCGAACACTAATGTTAACATTACTTTTTTCATTAGTACCCCTCCTTAAATTAATAAAAATCTTTCCAAAATATTATACCAAATTTATGCACGTTTGAAACCTTTCCCTAACACCTCATATGCATCAGAAACAATGACAAACGCTGATGGGTCAACGCTTTTAATGAGTTGTTTCAGCTTTGTGAACTCTGTTTGGTAAACAACAACCATAAGTACTGGTCGTGCTTCCCCTGTATAGCCACCGATTGCAGGCAACTTTGTTACTCCACGATTAATTTCAGCATAAATGGCATCACGCACCTCATCTTGCTTCAGCGTAATTATATAAACCATTTTTGATTGACTAAAGCCGAGCTGAATAATATCGATGGTTTTAGTAGTGACATAAAGTCCAATCAGGGCATACAAACCTTTCTCTAAGTCAAAAACAATTGCTGCACTAATTGCGATAATCCCATCAATTAACAGTACACTTGTACCAAGCGATATTCCGGTATACTTTGTAATAATTTGCGCTAATAAATCAGTGCCACCAGTAGAAGCATTCCCCTTAAAGACAAGCCCTATTCCTAAACCGACAACAATTCCCCCAAAAAGTGCACCAAGTAAAGGATTATCAGTCCAAGGCTCCCAACTATTCGTTAGTAAAACAATAAGCGGTAATGTCACTGTTCCAACAAATGATTTTATCCCAAACTTTTTTCCAAGAAATAATACACCTGCTATAAATAATGGAATATTAAATGCATACTGTACATAACCAGGATTCCAGCCAAATAAACCGTGTAAAATTGTACTAATCCCGCTTACACCGCCAGAGGCCACTTGATTTGGTAGTAAAAATACATTAAAGCCAATGGCAATAATTGCCGCACCAACAATGACGTACACATATTCTATAACGCTTTCCCTTACATCATTTGTTAGATTCATTTCTTCCACGTCCACTTCAACTATCAGAATTTTTTCAAGACGAAATGATTATAGCAAATAGTTCTTGTATTGAGAACTTCGACTTGATGAAGGAAACATGTATTTTTATAATTTGCATTATGTATTACACTTATGACCATTAATTTAAAAACACAAAAAATAAGCTACCTTAAAGAGCAAATTTTAGATAGCTTATTTCTATTCTCTAGTTCATCATTGGAAGTTATAGATGATATTCATGTGGATTAGTTGATTGGCTCTTGTTTTTATAAAGAAGATTTTTCTGCCCACTCCATAGCTTCATGGTATAACTGATCAATGTTTGATAAATCGATGTTGAGCTGAGAAGCTAATTTTTCTAAGGTAGGCCAATCTAATTTGCTTAACGCAATACTGAATTCAAGATATGGTGCCATTTCAGTTTGATTACCTAAAATCGTTTCTGATATGTCTTCTGAAAAAGGTAGCTGCTGTAAAATAACATTCATCGGTCTTTGCAGCAAAGTATCTATCAGTGAAAACATTCCAACTAAAAAATATTCAGAGAAGTTCTTCTTATAGGAAAGTTTGGCTAATTTCTCACAAACTTTTGCTCTAAATAACGATGTACGCATGACTTCTTTAAAAATATCATTATCAGCATTCTTATCAATTTCTCGCATCGCCAATAAATAAATCCACTTTCGTAAATCTGAAACGCCGAGTAATACAATCGCTTGTTTTATCGAACGAACCTTGGATTTATAACGCTTCTCTGAATTATTAATCATTTGCAATAATTTATATGTCAATGAAATATCACGTTCAATATTATCAGTTAATAACTGGACATTAGGTTCCTCTTCTTTTAATAGCGTAATAATATATAAATATTGAATAGTATTAGCTGGTATATCGGTTGTTGTAATTATTTGCGGCTGTTCAAAAAAATAGCCTTGAAATAATTCATAGCCAGAATGCTTTGCAACTTCAAATTGATTACGTGTCTCGACCTTTTCAGCGAGCAATTTTATGTGAGGGAAATTTTCTTTCACTTTATTTTCAATTTCCATTCGCTCCAGTAATGGGGACAATAAAAAATCAACTTTTATATAATCGATATAAGCAAATAACTCATCATAAACTTTTACTTCATCATCCAAAATAAAATCATCTAATGCGATTTTAAACCCAAATGATTTCAACTCAATGACTCTCTCTACTAACTGAGGTGTAAGAGGAACGTCCTCTAAAATCTCAATAACAACTTGCGATGGATTTAAGGACTCGTTTATCGAACTCATCAGCAAGTTTTCTGTAAAATTAACAAAACTAGGCTTACCTTTTGTTACCTCTTCAATGCCAATTGAAAGAAATGAGTTTACTATTACGTCAATTGTTGCAGCATCTGAATCGACCATCGGAAAAGCATTCGCATTTTTGCTACGATATAATAATTCATATGCAACGACTTGTTCATGAAGATTAAAAATAGGCTGTCTGCCAATAAATACTTCCATTTCGCTGCCCCCCATTTCTCCATTTTCTAGTATTTTATATTATAGCATTTTTAATTACTATCTGCTTATCATTCAAGTAATTGTCTAAAAGTCTCCTTGCATTAACTAACATCCTTTACAAGAAAATGGATTATCACCATAATGTGTGGTTGATTTCTGTTCCGATTGGGCGCTTTGTCGCTGACGCTTCGCTTTCGCACAAAGCTTCCTGTGGGTGTCCAATGAGCCGCTTCACTCGCTTGGCTTGCTCCAGGGTCTCATCTGTGACTTAATCATGAGCTAGACAAGAACCTTACGCAATGAACTTTTCCTATTCAAATGTTTTAATTATCGACATACCACGTAGCACGGTTCTTGAAGATTCCCAAGGTCTTGTACTATTTATAAGGTAGTAAAAAAATAAAGACAGTCCAAAGTGATTTTTTATCACATTTGGACTGTCCTTTTTTATTTTCCACTTGCTTTTGATTTAATAGCACCAATAACCGCTGGAACAACTGAAAGAAAGATAATTAATATTAGAACTGTTGAGAAGTTATCTTTAATAATCGGAATATTACCAAAGAAATAACCTAGGAATGTACAGCTACATACCCATAACACTGCACCTACAACGTTATACATGATGAAGTAGCTATACTTCATTTTACTTGCTCCGGCAATAAATGGTATGAATGTACGGATGAATGGCATAAAGCGCGCGATGACAATTGTTTTTCCACCGTGTTTATTAAAGAATTTTTCTGCAGCCTCCATACGTTCTTTTTTAACAACTCTACCGAGGAAGCTCTTTGGTGGAATAGATGTCCCTACTTTATGACCAATATGATAGTTCATCGTATCCCCTAAAATTGCTGCTGCTAAAAACACTGGAATTAAGATCCACATATCAAATGCACCCATTGCTGCTGCAAATGTACCACTTGCAAAAAGCAATGAATCACCTGGAAGGAACGGGAAAATTACGACACCTGTTTCAACAAAAACAATTGCAAATAAAATGAGATAACTCCAATTACCAAAATCACGAATGATTTCTTCTAAATGCACATCGATATGCATAATAAAACTAATTAATTCCTTGATGATATCTATCATTTTTTTGTATGCTCTCTTTCAATTAAATTTTCTAAAAGCTTTGACGTAGCTAGACACCAAAGGGTTCCACTCTTGTTTACCGTCTGTGGTGTTACTACTCCCTCACTATATGACAAGCCTTTAAAAAGTATGTAGTTTTCACAAGTTTGATTTTATCATTTACTATCATCTACACTCAACTTATTTAATTTAGAGACCAACCATAATGTGTGGTTGATTTCCGTTCCGACTGGGCGCTTTGCTGCTGCCGCTTCGCTTTCGCGCAGATAAAACATTTGTAGCTGACGCTTCGCTTTCGCACAGAGCAAAGCTTCCTGGGGGCGTCCGATGAGCCGCTTCACTCCGTAGCTCGCTGAAGGGTCTCATCTGTGACGCTAATCCCCAAGGAATAGAGGTTTGAGACTTCTGTAACTACCGTTTCACTTTCGTTACAAAAAACACTTGCCAAAAGAAGTTAAAAAATTTCACATCAGAAAAGCGCGAGAAATCAACGTTTCTAAAATTGATTTCTCGCGCTTTTTATAGTTTTGAGCTGTTATGTTCTAGCCTCTACTTTGTTATCTTTTAATGAACGACGTAAAATTTTCCCTGTCGTATTTTTCGGTAATTCATCTATAATTTCAATTACTTTAGGGACCTTGTATTTCACCATATGTTTTGCACAGTATGCAAGAAGGTCGTCTGTTGAAGTTGCCGCTACGTCTTTTAAGACAACATATGCATGAACAGCCTCACCTAAATTAGGATCTGGGTAGCCTACAACTGCCGCTTCAACGATATTATTATGAGCAAAGAGTACTTCTTCAACCTCTCTTGGATATACATTATATCCCCCTACAATAATCATATCTTTTTTACGGTCAACGATGAAAATATACCCTTCTTCGTCAACTTTAGCTAAGTCACCTGTATATAGCCAGCCATCGCGTAAAACCATCGCTGTTTCTTCAGGCAATTTATAATAGCCCTTCATAACGTTAGGTCCTTGAACAATTAGTTCTCCTACTTCACCAACAGGCACTTCTTGACCGTTAGTATCCACTACCTTATTTTTAACATTGGAAATGGATGTACCGATAGAACCTGCTTTACGATCACGATCCAATGGATTAAAGCATGTTACTGGTGAAGCTTCTGATAAGCCATAGCCTTCCGAAACACGCACATTAAATTTCTTCTCGAAATTATGTAATAGTGCTACCGGTAAAGACGCACCACCTGAAATCGCTAGGCGTATTGTTGAGAAATCTTCAGGGTTGCCTTCTGGTAATTGATACAAGAAGTTATACATAGTTGGTACACCAGCAAAGACTGTTGCTTTTTGTTCCTTCGTTATTTTAAAGACTTCAGTTGGACTAAAACGTGGTACAAGTAAAACTGTTGCTCCACTCAATAAAGGTGCGTTGACGACAACAGTTAACGCAAATACATGGAAAACTGGTAATGTAGCAATAATGCGATCATCTGATTTATAGCCTAGATAATCCGCAACATCTCGTGCATTTGAATAGACATTTCCATGTGTCAGCATTGCGCCCTTCGGAGTACCTGTTGTACCTGAAGTATATAAAATAATTGCATTATCATCGTCTGCTACTTCTATTGGTTGTAAAGATTCCGATGCACTTGCTATAACTTGTAAAAATAAATGAGTTTTTGCCTGTGCCTCTTCTGATAAAGTAGCTACTTTTTCAGCAACATCTGCTGTTGTTTCACAAACAACAAATGTTTTTATTTGTGGAAAAGCTTGTACACCCATTTCTACTAACGGAAGAAGTGCATCAAGTGCAATAACAGCTTTTACATCACCATTATGCAAAATATACGAAATTTCATCCGGCGTATAAATTGGATTAATCGGAATTGCCGTTGCCCCTATACGCATTGTTGCATATAACGCAATTAAATAATGTGGTGTATTGCCGAGTAAAAACGCCACATGGTCCCCTTTTTCAACCCCTAATTCTTGTAACCCCTTAGCAAAGCGACCAACAGTGTGCTCAAACTCACCGAATGTCGTATCTTTCCCCATAAAATGATACGCAATTTTATCTGGCTGCTCTACTGCTTGTTGACGAACACTTGAAACTAAATTCAATTACACCATCCCCTTTATCGTATCAATTTCGCCTGGGCGTAATTGAGTCCAGATTTTGAATTGTGCTCGCACAATTCATTCCTTTGAAAATCCGTGACATCCGCCGGAGGCTTTATCTTCATTCAGTAGCTGTTCGGACACCCTCTGAAAAGGAACCCCCATCCGCATTCATCTCACCAACTAAGAGGTGAGAGTCTTCTACTGAATGAAGATAAAATGAATCGTTATTCAGTAATATTATATAAGAAATATATCTAAAAGACAACGAAACTTTTTATTTCATGTCAGAAATTACGTCAAATAACTCATTTTTTTCTCTTTCACGCGTTTTTGTCACGAACGAATATGCGAGATGTATCGCCAACGAATCAAGTAAAAATAGACTATTTGTATTAAAACAAAAAAACCAAAAGCAAAGAAAACTTCTTTTACAATGGAAATATTAGCAATATCCTTTAAGATGCCTTGAACCATAAGAAAAGCAAAAGCACTATGCATCATTGCAACACCCCACGGTAAGAAAAATTGTGGGAATAAATGACGATTCACAAGCTTTTTGAGCTCCGTATCTGTTAAGCCCATTCGCTTTAAGACATCGAATTTACGCTTTTCTCTTTCAAGAGAGGCATGCAATTTAAAGTAAACGAAGCTACCTGCTGCTAATAAAAATACCGATGCTACTAAGACACCAACTAATGTAAATAATGAGTAAGTAGCTATTACATAAGAATAATTTAATCCTGCATTTTCAAAGTAAAATGGGCTAAATTTACCCTTCTTATTAATATCTTGAGATGCTGCTAACCCGTCTATGTCCTGGCCGATATCTTTCGATTCCATCCACTGAGGAATATAGAATGTAAATAAATGATAGGTTGGCTGCAAAACATTTTTATTGGCAAGCGGCTTGATGAGTCTTGCAAAATCCTCGTCGCTTATCACGATTGAATTGACACTAACAATAGAGCCTGGGAATACTATTTTAGGATATACACTATCAATAGTTAACGGAATAGAATTCTCCTCCAACACAGTATGCACAACTTTATTTTTTAGTTTTTTCAAGGATTCTTCTGAATAGGGTATAAACACTGCTTCTCCGGCAGACAAGTCAAGTAATGGATAACTAAAGGACGACAGCAATACATTCATATCCGATTCTCTAAAGACTTCAACCTCATTATGAGTAAAAGAAGACGTTTGCTTTACAACAACAAAGCGAGATAAATGGTAGGACAGACCTTTCTCCTCTAATTGAATACGTAAAGAGTCGATATGATTTCGTTCATACGGATTGTCGACATCTCCCTTATAAACGAGCCCTAGAGGATTTAAACGGTCATACTGTGTTGTATACGAAGACATCGTTGCTAAAACACCGACCGATAAAAATGCCATTGTTGACACCATCGTTACAACAAAAAACATTTTCACATTATCCTTCATAATATGTGTTTGCTCAGCTAACGAAAGGAGACGATAGCGTTGCCAATGATATTCTCGTTTACCCCGAGCTTTATCTAAAAAGCAAGGTACAGAATCACTGAAAAAATAATATGTTCCAAAGGTTGCTGACAGGGGGATTAATAATGTTAATCCAATTAATGATGTATTCGACACGATAAATGCTAGTACGTATGTTGATAAAATGAGGGCAATGCCATATACTGCACGGATTTTCGAATAAGTTGAATCACTATTTAAATAATCACTTCCCTTAATAAGGTCGCGTAATTTTCTTTCACGTGTAAAATACACACTGATAAAGGAAATAACTACAAAAGCACTTGTAAAGACACCGATTGTTAGTAAAAATGGCTCCCACGAAACATACATGGGCAATTTATCTAAATGTAAAATTTCTCGGACAATCATGAAAAAGAATTTCGAGAATGAGAAACCAAATATAATTCCAACAATAATAGAGCCCGATCCAATAATCATTGTCTCCAAAAAGACAAGCTTATTCATCTGGCGTCTTTCCATTCCTAGATGTAATAAAATCGCAAACTCATGTGATCTAGCCTCTAAAAAGGCA